>JACZKN010000023.1 GCA_014859985.1 Candidatus Krumholzibacteriia bacterium
GCGCCAGGGCCCGCAGCACCTCCGGGTGGGCGGCCGGCTGGGCCGCGCCGTCGGCCGGGCAGTGCACCTCCTTGGGCACCCCGAAGCTGAAGACCGACCCGCCGCCCGGGCGGCCGCGCACCGTCACGTGGCCGCCGTGCAGGCTGACGATGTGGCGCACGATGCTCAAGCCCAGGCCGGTCCCGCCCTCGCCGGCAGCCGTGCCCTCGGCCCGGTAGAACTCGCGGAAGATGCGGCGCAGTTCCTCCGGGGGCACGCCCGGGCCATCGTCGGCCACCTCGACGGTGACGAACGCCGCGTCCTCGGCCACCGACACCTCGATCCGCCCGCCGCGCGGCGCGAACTTGACGGCGTTGCCGGCCAGGTTGACCACCACCTGGCGGACGAGGTCCGCGTCGATCTCGGCCCAGGGCAGGTCCGGCGCCGCGGACAGGGACAGCTGCTGGCGCTTGGCCCCTGCCGAGGCCTCCAGGGTGCGCAGGCATTCGGCCACCAGGCGCACCAGGTCCGTCGGCTGCCGATCCAGCAGCCGCGAGCCGTACTCCAGGCGCGAGAAGTCGAGGATGCGGTTGACCATGCGCAGCAGGCGCGCCGACTCCTCGCGGATCACCGCCAGGAACTGGGGGGCGCGGTCGAAGCCGGGCTGGCCGACGTGGGCGACCAGGGCGTCGGTGTAGGCGGTGATGGAGGTCAGCGGCGTCTTGAACTCGTGGCTGGCCATGGCCACGAAACGGCCCTGCAGCCGGTTCAGCCGGACGAGGGTGCGGTTCTCCGCGCGCAGCCGGCGCACCTCCGCCTGCAGGTCGGCCGCCGTCGCCGCCTCCGGCGTCGCGGCGGCGCTCCCGGTCCGCGGGCTTTCCGGTGCGTGGACGCGGTCCATGTTACCCCCGGTTCAGTCGGTATCGGTGCGGGCCGCGCCGGTCAGGACGAGCTCCGGCCTGCCCGGGGCCGTGCGCCGTTCGCAGATCACGACGCTCTCGACCATGGTCTTGCCGTAGCGCTTGAGGTCGGCCATGGTGTCGCTCAACTCGGCGGGATGGGCGAAGCGACCCTGGGCGTCGGCCACCAGGGCGACGGTCAGGGTGATCAGCGGGAAGCGCTTGACCCGGCCGTCGCGGCCTTCGACCTCGAGGTAACCCCGCTGGACGTCGTCCGCCTCGTGCAGGCCGGCCACGCCCGCGTCGAATTCCTGGACGAACCGCCGCGCCAGTTCCTCCGCCTTCTCGTCGGAGGAGACGACCACGAAATCGTCGCCACCCACGTGGCCCACGAAGTCCCGCGGCGAGCCGTACTTCTGGGTGCAGCCCACCAGCACGCCGGCCAGGAACGAGATGGCCCGGTCGCCCCGCGAGTAGCCGTACTGGTCGTTGAAGCTCTTGAAGCGGTCGATGTCGATGTACATGCAGCCGAAGTCGCGGCCCGAGGCGATGCGCTCGGTCAGCTCGCGCTCGATGGCGCGGTTGCCCGGCAGGCCGGTCAGGGGGTTGGCTTCGCGCTCGCGGCGCGTGGCCTCCAGCAGGTTCTTCACCCGCAGCAGCAACTCGTCCTGGTTGAACGGCTTGATGACGTAGTCGTTGGCGCCGCCCTTGAGGCCCCGGACCCGGTCGTCCACCTCGCCCTTGGCCGTCAGGAGGATCACCGGCAGCCGGGAGGTCTCGAACCCGGCACGGACGATCTCGAGCACGGAAAATCCATCCATGCGCGGCATCATCACGTCCAGCAGGACCAGGTCCGGCTGGTAGCTGGTCACGGCCTTCCAGGCCTCTTCGCCGTCGGCGACCAGGTGCACGTCGAAACCCTCCTGTTCCAGCAGGAACTGGAGGATTCGGCGGATGTGCGGTTCGTCGTCGGCAACGAGAATGCGGGATTTGTCCGCCATTGCCTTCCGTTTCGTCGCTCAGGCATGCGCCACGGCCCCGGCGGGTCGGGGCCGTCTTCGATCGACGTCGCAAAGGACGTGCCAGGGAAGGTTATCGGCGGCGGTAAGGGAAACTTCAGCGCCAACTTGCCAGGGGCGCACGGGCGAAGCTGTCCAGGTCCAGGCCGTCGCGGCGGCCGGCCCGCAGGTGGTGCCAGCCGGCGCAGGCGATCATGGCGGCGTTGTCGGTACAGTAGACCCGCTCCGGCGGCAGGAAATGCAGCCCGCGGCGGACGGCCTCGGCCGCGGTGCGTTCGCGCAGACGGCCGTTGGCGGCCACGCCGCCGGCCAGGTAGACCGCCTGGACGTGCTTGCGGCGGGCGGCCTGGAACAGCCGCAGCACCAGCACGTCGACGATCGCCTCCTGCACCTCCAGGGCCACGTCCGCGATGTCCTGGTCGGCCAGGGGCCGGGGCAGGCCGTCGCAGGCCTGGCGCACGCTGGTCTTCAGGCCGCTGAAGCTGAACACGATGCGGGGGTCGTGCTGCAGGGGTCGGGGGAAGCTGAACCGCCCCGGCTTCCCCTGCCGGGCCAGGCGGTCGATCTGGGGGCCGCCGGGGTAGGGCAGGCCCAGCAGCTTGGCGGTCTTGTCGAAGGCCTCGCCGGCGGCGTCGTCCAGGGTCCCGCCGAGCCGCTCGTACCGGCCCACCTCGGGCATGTGGACGATCTCCGTGTGCCCGCCCGAGACCACCAGCACCACCGCCGGCAGCACCATGGGCGCCGTGAGGTGGTTGGCCAGGATATGGCCCTCGATGTGGTGCACGCCCACCAGGGGCAGATCCGCGGCCATGGCCACGGCCTTGGCGGTGGACAGCCCCACCAGCAGGGCGCCCACCAGCCCGGGGCCCGCGGTCACGGCCACGCCGTCCAGGTCGGCCAGGGTGAGCTCGCGCCGCTTGAGCAGCGCGTCGATCAACGGCAGCAGGTTCACCAGGTGGGCCCGCGAGGCCAGCTCCGGCACCACGCCGCCGAACACGTCGTGCAGGTCGACCTGGGAGCTGACCAGGTTCTCGGCCACCCCGCCCTCGTCCTCGTAGAGGGCCACGCTGGTGTCGTCGCAGGAGGTCTCGATCCCCAGCACGCGCATCAGGCGTCCCCCGTCACCGGCCACAGGCGCTCGCGCAGCGCGGCGTCGGCGCTGGCCTCCTTCTCCATGGCCTCGAACACCGGGCCCAGGGCTCCGGCGATCTCGCGCACCAGCACCGCGCGGGTGCTCTGGCCCTGGGCGGCCAGGGTCCCGGCCAGGCCGTGGACGTAGGCCCCGAGCAGGGCGGCTTCCAGCGCGCCGAGACCCTGGGCCAGCAGGCCTCCCACCAGGCCGGTGAGCACGTCGCCCGAGCCGCCGCGGGCCAGGGCGTCGTCCCCGGAGGCGTTGATGAACACGCGGCCGTCGGGCGCGGCGATCACCGTGGGCGAACCCTTGAGCATCAGCACGCACTGCCAGCGCGCGGCCAGTTCCGCCGCCAG
Organism: Candidatus Krumholzibacteriia bacterium; assembly: GCA_014859985.1. Lineage (GTDB taxonomy): Bacteria > Krumholzibacteriota > Krumholzibacteriia > LZORAL124-64-63 > LZORAL124-64-63 > JACZKN01. Next base: position 3,386 of record JACZKN010000023.1, read on the forward strand.
GGCAACGGCGCCCTCGCGGACGTCGGCCGACGTGCGCCCCACCAGGCGCGCCAGCTCGCCGGCGTGGGGCGTCAGCACCACCTGGTCGTGGGCGAAGCGGGGCTCCTGCCCCAGGCGGGCGAACGCGCCCAGGCCGTCGGCGTCCACCACGCAGGGGCGGTCCAGGTTGCCCAGCAGGTCGGACACCCAGCCGTCGGTGGCCGGGTCGTCGCCCAGGCCCGGTCCCAGGGCCACGGCCCGGCGCGCCCCCAGCAGCGACGCGAAGGCCGCCCGCCCCAGGGGTGCGATGGTGCCCGACGCCGTCTCGGGCACGGCCGCCACGATGGCTTCGGGCAGGCCCACCCGGACCGGCACGGCGATGCCCTCGGGCACGATCATGGTCACCAGCCCGGCCCCCGAGCGCAGGGCGCCCAGGCCCGCCAGGTGGGCTGCGCCGCCGAAGGCCCGCGACCCGGCGACCACCAGCACCGTCCCGCACTGGTACTTGTGGGACCAGGAGCGGCGCGGCGGCAGCAGGGCCAGGTAGTCCGTCCGGGGCAGCCAGTGCTCGCAGCCGGCGTGCCGGGCGCACACCTCCTCGGCGAAGCCGATGTCCGCCACCTCGAGGGCGCCGGTGAAGTCGCGCCCCGGCGGCAGCAGGAGGCCGCGCTTGGGCAGGCCGATGGTCACGGTGCGGTCGGCCGCCACCGCCACCGGGTCGACCCGCCCGTCGTCCCCGTCCACCCCCGAGGGGATGTCCACCGCCAGGCAGGGCCGCCCCGCGTCGTTCAGGGCGCGGAAGAGTCCGGGGTAGGCGCCCCGCAGGGGCGGCCGGATGCCGGTGCCGAAGACCGCGTCGATGACCAGGTCGGACTCGCCCGCCAGTTCGGCAGCGGTCCGGGCCCAGGCCTCGGGCACCGGCGCGACCACCTCGACCCCCCGGGGCAGGCGGGCG
>JACZKN010000154.1 GCA_014859985.1 Candidatus Krumholzibacteriia bacterium
GCCGCTCCGTCCTCCCTCCTCGAACCGGACGGGCGGATTTCCCGCATCCGGCTCTCACGGATCGTTCGCCGTTCGGCGGTCACGTCTTGGCCCCGCGCTTTTGCAGTGGGTTCCACCCCAGTCGTTGCAGGTGGTCCCACCACGTCACACCATTCGGTTTCTTGTATCCCCGCTGACTGCGGCGACGCAGATGAGTGCTCAGCCGTCGTTGAGTGTAGCTGTCCACCTCCCGATAGGCATCGCTGAGGTGGCCTTGGGAGAAGTACGCTTGCCAGCCGCGCAGCATCCGGTTGATCCGTTCGATCATCTGCCGGACCGGCGTAAAGCATTGGTTGGCGGCCGTCATCTCCTTGAGGCGATCCCGCACCCGCTGTAGCGCAGGCTCACTGACCGTCAGGTGCAAATAACGCCTCTGAGGGTCGTAGTGATCGCGGTCATAACGGAAGGTGTAGCCCAGGAAGTTCAGACCCACGCCCGGTTCGTGTATACCCATCAGGAATCAGATTTCGGCGGTTTGTTCAAGTGTTTATGGGACGGTAGCCGAAATACCTGATGATGGATGGATTCCGACTGACAACCGAAGAGATCCGTTCGTTGCGGGCCTTGCATCGTCGCTGCAAAGACCGACCGTCGGCCGACCGGATCAAGGCCGTGGTCCTGTTGGGAACGGGCTGGACGGTCGTCGATACGGCGGAGGCCCTGCTGCTGGATGAAGATACGGTTCGGTCGTATCGCCAAGCGTACGAGCAAGGTGGAACGGATCTCTTGTTGACGGTTCGCTACCAGGGCCGCGATCCCAAGTTGAGTCCCGACCAGATCCGGGAATTGGATCAGCACCTTTCTACCACCACCTATCTGCGCGCCCAGGACGTCGTGGCCTACGTGAAAGAGACCTTTGGGGTGGTCTATACGGTGGCGGGGATGACGGATCTGTTGAAACGGTTGGACTACGTGTACAAGAAGCCGACCCTGACGCCGGGCCGCCACCCCGACGTGGCGGTCCAAGAGGCGTTTATCGAGGACTACCAGAAACTCAAGGAAAACAAGGGGAAAGACGATCCGATCTACTTCATGGATGGGGTCCATCCCCGACACAATCCGGTGGCGGCCTATGGGTGGATCAAGCGGGGAACCGACAAGACGATGGAGAGCAACACCGGCCGCAGCCGCGTGAACATCAACGGGGCGGTGGACATCGCTCGCCTGCAGGTCGTGGTGGAATTTGGCGAGGCGGTCAACGCCCAGTCCACGATCGCCTTGTTGCGGAAGCTGGAAGCCCGACACCCGAAAGCCAAGGTGATCTATGTCTATTGTGACAATGCGCGCTACTATCGCTCTCGTCTGGTGCAGGCGTATCTGGCGGGGTCCAAGATCCAGCTGATCTTCTTGCCGGCCTACTGCCCCAACCTGAATCTGATTGAGCGGCTGTGGAAGTACTTCCGCAAACAGGTCTTGTATAACCGCTACTACGAGCATTTTGCTGAGTTCAAGACCGCCTGCCAGGGGTTCTTCGAGGGCATCGAAGAGCATGTGACTGCTCTTCGTAGTCTACTGACCGAGAACTTCCAGGTCATCACAGCGTGACACCGAAATTTCATTCAGGATGGGTATA
>JACZKN010000024.1 GCA_014859985.1 Candidatus Krumholzibacteriia bacterium
CCCCCCACCCCGCGCCGCGACCAGCCCGGGATTGTCCGGCTGCCCCGCCATGATCTCCGTCACCCGCGCGAACGAAACCGGGTAATAATCGTTGTTGTCCACCCCCACGTCCCACTGCTTGCCCAGCGGTTCGAGCTGGCCATGGGAGTGCCCGTGCAGCTGCCAGCTGTTGTAATGCGAGCGCGGCCAGGTCCGCAGGGCGTAGTGGCAGACCACCACGAACTGCCCCTCGATCTGCAGCTCGAGGATCTCGCGGGCGGTGTCGTCGAGCCACCGGTCGTGGCTGCCCCGCACCAGGAGGTGGCGGCCGTTCAGCTCCTCGAGGTAGCTCTGCGGCGCGCGGGCGCTGCGGTAGGCGAAGTCGCCGGCGTGGACCACCACGTCGTCGGGGCCGACCACCTCGTTGTGGCGGCGGACGAGCTCGCGGTCCATCTCCTCGACCGTCGCGAAGGGCCGCTTGCAGAAGCGGATGATGTTGGCGTGGCCGTAGTGCTGGTCGGCGGTGAAGAAATGCATGTCCGCGCCCTCCCATCAGCATCAGTAGAGTCCCAGGGACCGCAGCGTCGCCGGGCCTGCGAGGCCGTCGGCGGTCAGGCCGTTGGCGGCCTGGTAGGCAGCGACGGCGGCTCTGACCTCGTCGTCGAAGCTCCCGTCGAGCGCCCCGGCGTAGTAGCCCCGGTCCGCAAGAACGCGCTGCAGGTTCTCGACCGCAAGCCCGGCCGACCCCTCGACCAGGAGATACTTGCCGCGTTTGCCCTGCCGCGAGCCGTAGAAGGCCTCTTTGCTGCGCTTGAGATAGTCGGCACGGTACGCAGGCTCCTGCTCGGCGCGGCTCATGTCGGCCTGCTCGAGCGCGAGCGCTTCCAGCTTCTTGGTCAGCTTGGGGTCGCCATAGGCCGTTTCCGCCGCGCTGATCTCCTCGCGCAGGGTGTCCAGGAGGGCCACGGCGCCGGCCTTGTCTCCAGCCTCGAAGGTGCGCACGGCGCGGTCGTGGCGATCGTCCGCCACGATCAGCCTCGCCTCGACGGCGGTCGGCACATCCACGCTTGCGGCCACCAGCTGCGCGTCGGCCGAGCCGGTGACCAGGACAGGATGCTCGCTGCGCCGGGTCCGGCCGTCGGCGGCGTCGACATAGGACACACCGATCCGCCCAAGCTCCTGCGCGCCCAGGTCCGGCGACGCGAGTTGCACGCCGACCAGGACGCTGACGGCGTCGCCGCCATAGAGATCGTGCATCGTGATGGTCGTGCGGCCAGCGGCTGCCGCCGTGGGGTAGCCGTACACGGTAATCCCCGCGCTGGCGGGCCCGTGATCGAACCACAGGGTGAACTCCCGGGTCGCCTGGTGCAGGACCTTGCCCATCTCCTCCTGGAAGATGCGCGACATGGCGGCAGGATTCTCCACGTAATAGTACCGGCCCCCGCCGGCGGCGGCGATGCCCTGCATGAGGTCCTCGTTGTAGTCCAGGCCCAGGCCCATGGTGGTCACGCCGATTCCCTGTTGCCGCCCATGGGCGGCCATGGCGGCGATCACCGCCGGCCGGGTCTCGCCCGTGTTGGCCAGGCCGTCGGACAGGAGGATCGTCCGGCAGTTGTACCCGGGCTGGCGGTCCCGATGGATCTCCCCGAGGCCCGCCACCAGCCCGGCCGCGAGGTTCGTGGCGCCGCGCGGTTCGAGGCTGTCGATCGCGCGCATCGCCAGTTCCGGGGCGACAAGCGGGGCCGAAGGCCAGAGCGCGGTCACGACGTTGTCGTAGTCCACGACGGCCAGGCGGTCCTCGGGCCGCAGCAGGCCGATCAGGGACTTCGCCGCCGCCTTGGCGTAGGTCATCTTGCCCGCGTCCCCCATCGAGCCCGAGCGGTCCATGACGAGCGCCAGGTGGACGGGAGGACGGGACGCGCTGTCCTCATCGCCGCGCACGGGCACGACGAAGCGGATCAGCAGGTGGACCGTGCCGTTGCTGCCGGCGGCGACGACCGGTTGGTCCAGGGTCACGATGGGCACGATATCCTCGGCGTGCGCCGGTGCCAGGACGGACGCGAGCGCGAGCGTGAGCGCGACCAGGGCAATGTTTCTCTTCATCATGACGGCGACCTCCTGCCAGCGTGTGTCGGTGTGACCCGTTCAGCATCGGGCGACACGCCCCACGGCACCAGACACGCGACGGCAAATTCCCCGGGCCTCCTTGTTACCGAACTGTTACACAGCCGGCGTTGTCCCGTGCCGACGACCGGAGTATGATGGAGGCACCGAAGTTCCCGGGAGGTCGACGGCATGGACAGCGTCAGGATTCTCGTGGTCGAGGACGAAGAGCCCATCCGTCAGGGCCTCCTGGACGTCCTCGTCTTCCACGGCTTCAAGGCCGCCGGCGCCGCCGACGGCGAAGCCGGCCTGACCGCGGTCGCCGCGCAACTGCCGGACCTGGTGATCCTGGACGTGATGCTGCCGGGGCTGGACGGCCTCGAAGTCTGCCGCCGTCTGCGCGCCGGGCACGCGGACCTGCCGATCCTGATGCTGACCGCGCGGGGCGCGGAGGACGACATCGTCGCCGGCTTCAACGCCGGGGCCGACGACTACGTGTGCAAGCCCTTTTCCCTGCGCGAGCTGATGGTGCGGGTGGCGGCCATGCTCCGGCGCAGCGGCCGCACGCCTCAGAGCCCACCCGTGGACTTGGGCGGCATCTGGCTGGAGCCGGGCCAGCTGCGCCTGCGCGCGGGCGAAGCCGTCGCCGACCTGACCCGACGCGAATGCCACATGCTAGCCCACCTGCACCGGCACCGGGACCGCATCGTGTCGCGCCGGGAGTTCCTGGCCGAGGTGTGGGGCTATGACGAGCCGGATCTGGAGACGCGCACGGTGGACATCCACCTGCAGCGCCTGCGCCGCAAGTTGGCGGCGGTTGCGCCGGACGCCGGCCCCGCGCTGATCGAGACGGTGCGCGGCGCCGGCTACCGCATGCGGCCGACCGGGAGCAGCTCGCCATGAGGCGCCTGCTGGCGGTTCTGGCGGCCTTCGTCGTGGCGCTGCTGGCGATCGGCGCGCTGATCTTCGCGCAGGCGAGGCAGGCGTTCGAGGCCCAGGAGACCGCCGAGCTGGGCTACTTCGCCGACGAGCTGCTCAGGCGGATGGACGCGGACCTGGCGCGCCTCGCCGTGGCGGTCCGCTGGCGGGAGGGGGCGGCCTACCGGCCCGACGACCCGGCGGCGCACCGCCGCGAACCGGATCCGCCGTACGTCGTCGGCTGGCTGTCCGTCGCTCCGGACGGAAACTTCACCACGCCGTCGGCGGACCGGGCCCGCCTGGCGCCCTACGCGGCCGCGCTGCGCGCGGCGGACGGACGGTCGCGCACGGAACTGGTTCTCAGCGAAGAGATAGCAGCGGCAGAGGACTACGAGTCACCCCTGGCGGAGCGCTACCTTTCCCGCAGCCGCCAGAAGGTGCCGCCGGACATGCGGGGCCTGGACAAGGTGATCGCCGCGGAGATCGACGCCGCCTACCAGGCCGGTCTCGCGGCGGGGACGACCCAGGGCCGGGCCGAGGCCGCCGACGGGCCGTCCGTGCCGGCCCCGCGCGCCGTGACGTTGGACACCGCCACGGTGTTCGTGTTCGTCACCGTCGGTGCCGGCGAGTCGGCGCGGGATCGCGGGGCCGTGATCGATGTGGCGCGGCTGATGCAGCACCTCGCCGCGGGGCATTTCGCCGGCCAGCCCCTGGCGTCCTACTCGCAGCTCGATTTGGCCACGCGGGACGGCTACCCGATCCGGACGGTTGAGGCGTTCGGGAACGGCGCGGGGGCCGCCGGCGGCGCCCTGGACCTGGAGCGGACCTTCACGGCGCCCTTCGACTTCCTCTCGGCGCGTCTGCGCGCCGACACCGCGCCGCCCTCGCCCGGCCGCGGCACGCTGCGGCTCCTGGTGCTCGTGTTTGCGCTGGTGGCGCTGGGCGGAGCGGGGGCGGTCGCCCGCGCCGTCCAGGTCCAGCACGACCTGGCGCGCCGACGGACGTTGTTCGTTTCGTCGGTCACCCACGAGCTGAAGACGCCGCTGACGACCATCGGCCTGTACGCCGAGATGCTGGAGCAGGGTATGGACGCGGACGCGGAGACGCGCAGCCGCTACTTCGGCGTCCTGAAATCGGAGACGGTCCGCTTGTCCCGCCTGATCCGCAACGTCCTGGAGTTCTCGCGGCTGGAGGCGCGGCGCCGGCGCGTGACGCCGACACCAGGCGACCTGACCGAGGCCCTGCACGAGGCTGCGCGGGTCATGACGGACCAGGCCGCGGAATCCGGTTTCGAGCTGCGGCTGGACGCTCCGGACGAGATCACAGCGGCCTTCGACCACGAGGCCGTGGTGCAGATCCTGGTCAACCTCGTGGAGAACAGCCTGAAGTTCGCGGCCGGGGCGGCGAGGCCCGAGATCGTGGTCTTCGCCCGGGCCGAAGGCCGCGGCGCGCGGTTCGGGGTGCGGGACTACGGGCCGGGAATCGCCACCCGCCCGCTCGCGCGCATCTTCGACGATTTCACCCGTGGCGAGGACGCGGCAACCCGCGCGACGAAAGGCACGGGCATCGGTCTGGCGCTGGTACGGCGGCTGGCGCAGGCGATGGGGGCGCGCGCCGAGGCCGAGAACCACGGGGATGGGGGGTGCAGCGTCAGCGTGGTCCTGCCGGCGTGTCGGTGAGTTCCCGCTCGCCGTCTTCACTTTCCCCACTCGGCAGCACCGGCCGCACCGAGAACCCGCCGTGCGCCCGCAGCCCGAACACCCGCCACCCGGTCTGCTGCAGCGTTTCCCGCGACCCGCGGGCCAGCCCGGCCAGGATGAGCGGCGCGCACAGCGCCACCAGCAGCCGCCCGGCCGCGCTGATGGCGAACACGGTGCGGAACCCCTCCACTCTCGGCAGGATCACCAGCGACGCGGTCAGCGCCCCCGCCAGCTGCATCCACCCGTGCCCCAGGCTCTGCAGGGCGAACACGTAGGGCCGCTCGCGGCTGCGGCTGTTCTCCAGCAGCAGGGACAGGTAGCCCACCTCGAATCCGGACCACGACGCGCCCGACAGCAGCTGCGCGAACACCACCACGCCCAGCCCGCTTGCCCACACCCAGGGCAGGGGGATCAGCGCGACGCAGACCATGCACCCCAGGAACACGCCGCGCGCCCCGTGCCGGTCGATGAGCCGCCCCCACGGCCAACTGGCGGCCATCTTGGCCAGGATCGCCACCAGCGACGCCATCATGTACTGCAGGTAGGTGAACTGCAGCTCCTCGAGCATGAAGGGCGCGAAGTAGGGCGAGCTCCAGTACACCGTGAAATGCAGCAGCGAGCCCACCATGAGGATGCGCAGCGCCTGCCCGCCCTGCCGCGTGCGCGCGGCCTTCACCGCCTGGCGCCGGGGCAACAGGCCTTGGAACCGCGGCTCGGGCGAGGCGATGAGCAACCCGCACGACACCGACCGGAACACCGCCGCCAGGCCCAGCAGCACGGCGAACGCGGCGGCGCTGCCCGGGGCCGCGGTCCCGCCCGGGGCGAGGCGGTGCATGATCAGCCCGCCCATGACCAGCCCCACGCAGGTGGCCAGGTAGATGAACCGGTTGCGAAAGCTGAACCAGCGGCCGCGGGTCTCGGCGGGCACCAGGTCGCCGTACCAGGAGGCCCAGGCGGTGCCGGCGGCCTGGCCGGCCATCTGGTAGACGCAGACGGCGGCGATCAGGACCTCCAGCTGCAGCTGGCCCAGGCGCAGCGCGACCGCCAGGCCGGACAGCACGACTACCTGCACGGCAACCCCGGCCACGGCCAAAGGGCGGCGGCGCGGGCTGAGGCCCAGCAGCGCGATGGTCCCCAGGGGCCCCGTCGCGCCCAGGGCCAGGGGCAGGCCCACCAGCAAACCCAGCTGCACGGGGCTGGCGCCGAGGTGGACCGCGACGGCGATGAAATAGGACTCGGCGAGCCCGATCATGAAGGCCCACGCGCTGCCCTCGGCCACCGAGAGGCGGAGCGCGCGGCGCAGGGTGGCGGGGTCGAGGGTGGGCATGGGCCTCCGGGGCGGCGCCAGGCGGGCCGCGGACTGCCCAGTAGAATGCCGCTCCGGATCGGAATCGGCAAGAGCGCAGCGGCAGTTCCGGAAATGATGCATGGTCGCGTGGAAGGATGATATCATCCCTCGGCGCAACATAACGTCAATAAATTACCGATAGGGAAAATTGTGCGACCAGAAAGCTTCAATGCGCTAATTATTGCCCTAACGGGAAAAGTAATTGAAAATATCGCGGTGAAGCCGAACAATATTCCCGGTCGGTATTAGGCCCCAGGAGAAGCCACCATGCCCCCTCCCACAACCCGCATCCAGGCTTCCGCCGATCTCGGCACCGCCGTCCGCGCTGCCCGCAAGCGCGCCGGCCTGACCCTCGCTGAGACAGCCGGCCTGACCGATGTCGGCATGCGCTTCCTGTCCGAGTTGGAGAACGGCAAGCCCACCGTGCGCCTGGACAAGGTGCTGCACGTGCTGGCAGCCCTGGGCCTGCAGTTGCACCTGGCAAGCCGCGACGAACAGGAGGGATGAGGCGCCCATGACCACGCTGGCCGTCCACTGGGAGGACACCCTCGTCGGCCACCTTTCTCCTGCGGGCGGCGACGGGATGAGCTTCGTCTACCACCGGTCCTACCTGGAATCGTCGACCACGCGCCCCATCTCCCTGGCCCTGCCCCCGCGCCCGGAGCCCCACGACGGCCCCGCCGTCCGCGCCTGGTTCGCCAACCTGCTGCCCGAGGGGGCGATCCGCGGCCAGGTGGCCCGCGCCCTGGGCGTGTCCGAGCGCAACGAACTCGCCATCCTCGCGCGCACCGGCGGCGACTGCGCGGGCGCCCTGCGGCTACTGCCGGCGGACGCAGCGGCGCCCAGCGAACCGTCTTTGCCCATGCCCCTGCCCTGGGACGAGCTGGAGGCCCGGCTGGCGGCGACCCCGCGCCCGTCGCTGCTGGCCATGGCCGCCCGCGACGGGAGGCTGCGCCTGTCCCTGGCCGGTGCGCAGGACAAGTTGCCGGTGCGCTACGACGGTGGCTCGCTGAGTTTGCCCACCTCCGACCACCCCAGCACCCACCTGCTGAAGGTGGGCGACCCGGCGTTCCCCGGCCTGGTCCACAACGAGTTGTTCTGCCTGCGGCTGGCCCGGGCGGTGGGCTTGCCGGCGCCCGCGGCGGAGCTGGCGCCGACGCGCACGCCGCTCCTGCTGGTGGAACGTTACGACCGGGTGCAGGCCGCCGACGGCACGACGGTGCGCCTGCACCAGGAGGACTTCTGCCAGGCGTCGGGCCGGCTGCCGGAGACCAAGTACGAGAGCGAGGGCGGACCCGCGCTGGCGGAGATGTTCGCGGCCCTGGCCGCGGGCAGCGGTTCGCCCCTGGCGGACAAGCGCGATCTCCTGGCCTGGGTGCTGTTCAACTACGTGACGGGCAATGCGGACGGCCACGCCAAGAACGCGTCGCTGCTCTACGGCCGGCTGACCGACACCGGACTGCCCCGCCTGGCGCCTTTCTACGATCTGGTGTGCACGGCGGCCTACGGGGCGCTGACCCGGCGGCTGGCCCAGAGGATCGGCGGCGAGGACCGGCCCGAGCGGGTGGAGGCGCGGCACTGGGACGGGTTGGCGGCGGCGATCGGGGTGAAGGCGGCGTACCTGAAGACGCTGGGCCTGGAGCTGAGCCGCCGGATCGAGGAGCAGGCGGCCGCGCTGGCGGCGGACGGCGCACCGGCGCAGGTCACGGACGTGATCCACGCGCGCTGCCGGCGGTTGCAGGGGGAACTGCGGCAGTGAACCACCCCCCACTCCGTGGTATCATGGACCGCCCCCACGAACCGCCCAGAAAGGTGCGCCCCCATGGCCCGAGGCTCCCTGCGCCGCGCCGCGGTCTTCATCGACTACAGCGCGCTGCGCGACAACCTGCGCAAGTGGATCACCGGCGACCAGGCGGCGCGGTTCGACCCGAGCTGGGCCATCGACTACGAGAAGCTGGGGCGCCTGGTCTGCGGCGACGACCTGGAGTTCGTGCGCACGAACCTGTACACGGCGGTTCCGGTGACGGCCGAGGAACGGGACGGCGGCGCGTGGGCAGGCGGCATCGAACTGCACGACCACGAGGCCTACAAGGCCCGCTCGGTGATGCGCTCGTTCGCCCGCCTGCAGGAGCACGTCGAGACCCGCTGCAGATTCACGCGCCTGGTCACCGGACGGATGATCGTGCGCCGGGTCGAGCTGCGCCACGGCCCCGCCTTCGAGTGGGCCCAGCAGATCCTCGCGGCCGTGGGCGGCGGCACGCTGGCGCCCGAGGACAAGGAGTTCTTCGACCGCGCCGCGCGCGTGAACAGCGAGGCGCGGGACGCGCGCGATCGCCTGAGCCGCCGCATCATCGAGCTGCGCGAGCAGGGCCGCGTGCCCGGCCCGCTGATGTCCGCCTACAACTGGCGCATGGCCGAGCTGCTGGACGAGCAGCTGGACTTCACCGAGAAGGGCGTCGACACCCGGCTGACCGTCGAGATGCTCGAGCAATGCATGGCCGACGCCTACGACGCCGCCGTCATCTTCGCTGCGGACGAGGACTACATCCCCCTGGTGGAAGCGGTCAAGCGCACCGGCCGCATCGTCCGCCACGCGTTCTGGGACATGCCGAATCCGGGCTGGGCCCTGCGGAAGGTTTGTGATGAGTATGTGGCGGTGGGGAGGGAGGGGTTGGAGTCGGTGTTGTTGGGGGACTAGCGTTGGGTGGTAGGCGAGGTTTTTGACGGATCGCAACGCCGGCGATTTACACACCCGTCCAAGAACGGTCCGAGTTACAGCTAAAAAAAGTCCTCCGGCAGTGGCATCATGGGGGCGCTAACCCAACCCATGGCACCCCCGCCAGGAGGACTGCGTCCATGATACGCCATGCCAGCCTGTTCAACCAGC
>JACZKN010000025.1 GCA_014859985.1 Candidatus Krumholzibacteriia bacterium
CAGGATGCAGGGGTTCACCCGCGACGAGAAGGCCGATCCCGGCGCCCGCGGCGTGGAGGCCTACGCGCCGTCGCACGACTTCGAGGCCAGCGGCACGTACCTGCTGCGCCTGAAGGGGCCGGGCGGGGCCGGACTCGTCGGTGCCGTCCCAGGATGCTTCGTGCACGGCGGCCCGAACGCAAGCGGCGCGCCCGGCCGACGGCCGGGCGTCCCTAGGCCAGCACCAGTTCGATGTCCTTCGCCGCGATCAGGGGGTACCGCGCCATGCGCTGCCGGATGGCCACCAGTTCGTCCACCGGACCGAGCAGCAGACCTTCGCCGCTGGCCTCGAAGTCGTGCGACGGCGCGTAGGCCTCCACGCCGCGGGCGCCGGGATCGGCCTTCTCGTCGCGGGTGAACCCCTGCATCCTGACCCCCGGGGGCAGGGATTCGACGGCCTGCAGCAGCTCGGCCTCGTGCCCGGGCGTGTAGGCGGTGTAGCTGAAGGCCAGCTTCGCCGAGCGGATCCGCCGGTGCGCTGCGATCTCCAGGCCGGTCTCGGCCACGATCCTCTTGGCGAGGTCCTTGATCAGTGCGCTGACGCCGGCGTCCATCACCACGTGGCAGTCGCTCGTGCGCAGGCCCACCTTGCCCGCCAGCTGCTCCAGCTTGCCCTCGTGGGCGATGCCGTCGGTGTAGCTGAAGAAGATCGTCGCGTCGGCGCCCGCACCCAGGACCAGGCCGTGCAGGAAGGCCCGCACCACCTTGGGCTTGCCCCGGAACACCACTTCGTAGAAGGCAGGTTTCGCGGCACTCGTTTGCTTGGCCATGGTCCCGGGACCTCCTCTAGGCGAAGAACACCAGCGAGACGACGACGAACACCGGCAGCAGCACCGGCATCGACCACTTGAGCATGTAGCCGAAGAAGCTCGGCATGGGGATGCCCGCCTCCTCGGCGATGGACTTGACCATGAAGTTGGGCGCGTTGCCGATGTAGGTCATGGCCCCCATGAACACGGCGCCGGTGGAGATGGCCTGCAGGTCGGCGATGAACTCGGGGTTCCTCAGGTGCGCCTCGGCGTAGCCCAGCATGGCCGGCACCATCGATTCGGGCATGCCCAGCGAACCGAGGGCCGAGTTGAAGAACGTCAGGTAGGTCGGGGCGTTGTCCAGGAAGCTCGAGAGGATGCCCGTGGCCCAGAAGTAGCGCAGCGGACCGTGGACCGCGTTGGTCAGCCCCGCCAGGGCCCCGTCGCCGCCGGCCTTGAGGATGGCCAGGGCCGGGATGATGGTCATGAAGATGCCGGCGAACAGGTAGGCCACCTCCTTGATGGGGAACCAGGAGAAGCCGTTCTTCGCGCGCAGCGCCTGCCGCGTGGTCCTGAGCGAGAGGATGCCCATCAGGATGATGATGACGTCCTTCAGCCAGTTCTGCAGGGGCACCGCGACGGGGTGGCTGCCCGCGGTGTAGACGGTCGCCGCGGGCAGTTGCCACGACCCGGACATGATCACCGCGCCCATCACCCCCAGCAGGAACAGCACGTTGTGGGCGCCCTCGATGCGGATGCTGCTCTTTTCGCCCGTCGTCGGCCGGCCCTCCTCGCGCCTGAAGAAGTGGGTGTCGACCAGGAAGAACACCGCCAGCACGATCGCCACCACGAGCAGCATGTGCGGCAGGAGCCCCGTGGTCACCCAGAAGAAGGGCACGCCGTGCAGGAAGCCCAGGAACAACGGCGGGTCGCCCAGCGGGGTCAGGGAGCCGCCGATGTTGGCCACCAGGAAGATGAAGAAGATGACCAGGTGCACCTTGTTGCGCCGCCAGGCGTTGGCCCGCAGCAGCGGCCGCACCAGCACCATCGCCGCGCCGGTGGTGCCGATCAGCGAGGCCAGGAAGGTGCCGATCAACAGCAGCACGACGTTCACGACGGGCTTGCCCTGCAGCGAGCCGCCCACGTAGATGCCGCCGCTGATGGTGAACAGGCCCCACAGCAGGATGATGAACGGGAAATAGTCGATCAGGTAGATGTGCAGGATCTCCTGCACGGCCTCGGCCGGGTTCCAGATCAGGAAGGGCAGGGCGAAGGCCAGGGCCCAGAAGGCCGAGACCTTGGGAAAGTGACGATGCCAGAAGTGCGGCGCCACCAGGGGGCCCAGGGCGATGGACAGCAGGATGCCCACGAAGGGGATCGCCGTCCACAGGGGCAGCAGCCCCACG
>JACZKN010000155.1 GCA_014859985.1 Candidatus Krumholzibacteriia bacterium
GCTCCTGCAGGCGCCCGTCCGGCCCGGAGAATTCGAGGAACGCCCCGTCCACCTCCAGGTGGTCGATCAGCAGGTGGGGCAGGCGCGGCGGTCCTGCGGCGCGGGACGCCGCCGGACCGCCGCGCCTGCCCCACCTGCTGATCGACCACCTGGAGGTGGACGGGGCGTTCCTCGAATTCTCCGGGCCGGACGGGCGCCTGCAGGAGCGCATCGCGCGGCTGGACCTCAAGGCCGCGGTGCGCTCGGACGGGGAGACGGTCCTGCTGCTGCGGGGCAGCGATGTGGAGTGGCAGACGCACGCCAGCAGCCTGGGCGGCCTGCGCGGCGAGGTGCGCCTCGACGACCGGGGCATCAGCGCCGAGCAGCTCTCCGGAACCCTCAACGGCAATCCCGTGCGCGCCGAGGGCACCCGCGGCTGGGACGGGAGCCTGGACCTGGCGGTCTCGGGACGGGGCGTCTCGGTGGCCGAGGTGGAGGACCTGATCGGCCAGACCATCGGCTTCGTGGCCGCAGGGGACCTGGACGGGACCTTCGTCACCAGGGGTGACACCCTGGTCTACGCGGGGGTCTTCAGCGGCGAGCTCGAGGGCTTCCGCATGGAACGCCTGGAGGGAAGCGCGCTGATCAGCGAGACCGAGGTGCTGCTGCAGGGCATGAGCGGCCGGGTCAACGGCGCCGGCTTCGACGGCGGCGGGCGCATCGACATCCGCGACCCGGCGAACGTGACCTTCGTGCTCGAGGGCGACGTCACGGACGTGGACCTGGCCAAGGGGCTGGTGCCGGGCGAGCAGGACCTGCCGCCGACCGGCGGCCGCGGCCGCCTGCGCATCGAGCACGCCGACAATCCCGAGTGGACCCGGGTCAGCGGCGTCCTTTACGACGGCTTCGTCGACATCCTGCCCTTCGACCAGTGCCTGGTGGACGTGACGGCCACGCCGGACACCGTGTACTTCGACCGCATCGAGGTGTGGTACCGGGACCTGCACGGGCTCCTGACCGGCGAGGCCGACGCGGCGGGCGTCTTCGCCGGCAACGTGAGCGCCACCAGCGAGGACCTGGGGAGCCTGCCCGCGGCTTGGGGCCTGCCCGCCCTGGGCGGGCGCCTGACCGGGCTGGGCGAAGTGTCCGGGCCGCTGGAGCGGCTGGGCTTCGCCGGCTGGCTGGACCTGCACGATTTCCGGGTGGGCGAGGTGGCCGCCGGGCGGGCCGAGGCCGCCCTGGTGGTGGACGACGTGCTGGGGGACCCGGCCGCCGAAGTGGGGGTCGACGGCGACGGCTTCAGCGTGGGCGGGGTGCCGCTGGGCCGCTTCACCCTGCGTGGCGGCGCCTCGCGGCAGGGGGCGCGGGTGGACAGCTTCCGCGCCGACCGGGGCGACACCTCCGTCGCCCTGCGGCTGGACGCGGTCTTCACCGACAGCCTGCAGACCTTCTCGGTGGCGTCGTTCCGGGTGGCGCTCGAGGGCACGGACTGGGAGCTGCAGCAGCCGGTGGCGATCGGCGTGGGGGACGGGCTGCTGACCCTGGGGAACCTGGAGATCGCCTCGGACCAGGGTTCGGTGGCGGCCAGCGGGCGCTACGAGCGGGACGGCCGGGTGCGGGGTGCCCTGCAGGTGCAGGGCCTGGACCTGGGCCTGCTCGACCCCTTCGTGCGCACGGACCAGCCCCTGGCCGGGCGGTTGAGCGCCAACGTGATCGTCGACGGCGCGACCGCCGAGCCCCAGGTGCACCTGACGGCCGAACTCACCGACGCCCCGTTCGCCCTGGCGCGGGTCGACTCGCTGCACCTGATGACCACCCTCAGCGAGGGCGTCTTCGACCTCCGCGAGCTGGACCTGCGCACCTCCTACGGGCGGGTGCAGGTCTCCGGGGCGGTGGCCCATCCGGGGACCGGGCCCCGGGAGTTCTGGCCGGGCGCGGGACTGGACCTGCGGCTGCTCTTCACGGACTGCGACTGGGCCTTCCTAGAGCAGTTCCGCCTGCCGGCCCTGGACCGGCTGGCCGGCACCTTCAGCGGCGACCTGACCCTGGCCGGCACCACCGACGCCCCCCTGTTCCGCGGCGAGATCGCGAGCGAGCCCTTCCACCTGCACTGGCTGCACCTGGACCGGCTGACGGGCCAGGTCTGGGCCGACAGTGACGCGCTGGTGCTGGGGGGGCTGCGGGGCAGCAAGTTCGGCCTGGCCCTGACCGGGCGCATCGAGGTACCCCTGGAGCTGGACCTGCTGAGCGAGCCCGTCACGCCCCTGGACGGCCCGTTCTACATGCAGCTGGAGATCCCCCCGGACAGCGACCTGGCCCCGTTGGCGGCGGCCACCAACGCGTTCGTGCAGGCCAGCGGCCGCGGCTCGGCTTCCGTGGTGATCAGCGGACCACTCTCGCATCCCCTCTACCAGGGCAGCTTGAGGATCCGGAACGCGGGCTTCGTGATCCGCAACCTGGAGGAGATCTACTACGAGACCTCCTGCGACGGCGAGTTCCGCGGCGACGAGCTGGTGGTCAAGAACATCCGCGGCCGCGAAGGCCTGCGGGGCCGCTTCAGCGGCGGCGGCCGGGTGGTCTTCGCCGGGCTCGAGCTGCGCACCTTCGACATCCGGCTGGACGTGGACCGCTTCCTGGTGGCGTCGCTGCCGGACCTGCGGATGGTGGTCAGCGGCAAGGACGCGCGGCTGACCGGGGTCAAGGTGGGCCCGGACAGCCTGCTGGTGCCGAAGTTCAGCGGCAGCCTGGACGTCGTCAAGGGCCACTACACCGGCGACTTCAGCGAGACGGCCGGCGGCGTGGACCCCCTGCAGGCCACAGTGGCGCCCGACTGGCTGGCCGACCTGCGCCTGTCGGCCGAGCCGCGCAGCGCCCGCATCATCAACCGCGAGATGGAGCTGGACCTGGGCGGGGACCTGGACCTGGTGCGGGACGAGGGCGGCCTGTACCTGCGCGGCACCCTGGACGTGAACGCGGGCCAGCTGATCGTCTTCTCCAACAAGTTCAAGGTGCTGCGGGGGCGCCTGGACTTCAGCCGCGCCCTGGGCTTCGACCCCCGGATGGACGTGGACGCCGAGACCAGCTACCGGCTGCGCAGCCAGTACTCCAGCAACAGCGTGGTCGAGCACATCGGCGTGCACGTGGGCGGCACCCTGCGCGAGCCGATCATCACCTTCACCAGCGAGCGGGGCTATAGCCGCGAGGCCATCCAGCGCATGCTCCTGGGGCTGGAGCCCTACGCCACGCCCGAGGGCGACACCGAGCGGCTGCGCAACACCGGCATCTCGGCGGGGTTCAACGTGATCGAGCGGGAGATCGCCCGGGAGCTGGCGCTGTTCGACACCTTCGAGATCGACCAGATCCAGCGCGAGCGCGAGACCGGCGGGACGGGGCTGGACCCGCTGATCGGCGTGGGCAAGTACATCGGCAGCGACCTGTACCTGAAGTACGCCCAGGGCATCCGCCAGGACGACCGCGACGTGATCGTCGAGTACCAGATCAACCAGCACCTGCTCCTGCAGTCGGAGGTCCGCCGCCGGATCGACGAGAACCAGGGGCAGCCCACCTACAACCTGGACTTCAAGTACCGGTTCGAATACTAGGGCGGAGCGACCGTGGCCGACATCCTCGCCAGCCTCAACGACGCCCAGCGCCGCGCGGTGACCGCCCCCGAGGGCCCGGTCCTGGTGGTGGCCGGCGCCGGCAGCGGCAAGACCCGCGTGCTGACCACCCGCGTCGCCTGGCTGCTGCAGGAGCACGGCGTGCATCCCGGAGGGATACTCGCCTACACCTTCACCAACCGCGCGGCGCGGGAGATGCGCGAGCGCGTCGGTCGCGACGTGGGCCAGGACCGGGCGCCCTTCTGGATCGGCACCTTCCACGCCACCGGCCTGAAGATCCTGCGCGCCGACGGCGCGCCCATCGGCGTCGAGCGCGGCTTCTCCATCTTCGATACCGACGACAGCACGCGCCTCCTGAAACAGGTGATGGCCGACCGCAACGTCGACCCCAAGCAGTTCGCGCCGGGCGCCACCCGCGCGGTGATCTCCCGCTGGAAGAACGACGACACCGCGCCGCCGCAGGCCAAGAAGGAGGCCCGCTCCTTCGTGGAGGAGAAGTACGCCGAGCTGTTCGAGCACTACGAGGCCGGCCTGCGCCGCTGCAACGCCCTGGACTTCGACGACCTGATCCTGCGCACGGTGCACCTGCTCGAGCAGCACGACGAAACGCGCGAGAAGTACGCCTCCCGCTTCGGTCACGTGCTGGTGGACGAGTTCCAGGACACCAACCCGCTGCAGTTGGTCCTGGTCAAGCTGCTGTCGAGCTGGCACGGCAACGTCTTCGCCGTGGGCGACGACGACCAGTCCATCTACTCGTGGCGGGGCGCCCGGGTGGAGAACATGCTGGACTTCGACACCTACTTCCCGGGCGCGGTGACCTTCCGCCTCGAGCAGAACTACCGCTCCACCGGCCACATCCTGGCCGCCGCCAACGGCGTCATCGCCCACAACAAGCGGCGCAAGGGCAAGAACCTGTGGACCGCCGACGGCGACGGGGACCTGCTGGTGGAGGAGGAGTTCCAGGACGACGAGGACGAGGCCGCCCGGGTGGTGGCCATCGTGCGGGCGGAGATGGAGGCCGGGCTCGATCGCGGCGACCTGACCGTCCTGTACCGCACCAACGCCCAGAGCCGCATCCTGGAGGATGCGCTGCGCCGGGCCCACCTGCCCTACCAGGTGGTCGGCAGCCTCCAGTTCTACGAGCGCAAGGAGGTGCGCGACCTGCTGGCCTACCTGAAGCTGGTGGCCAACCCCGCCGACGTGATCGCCCTGCAGCGGGTGATCAACGTGCCCCGGCGCAAGCTCGGCGATACCACCGTGGGCCGGCTGGTGGAGATCGCGACCGCCGCGGGCCTGACCCCGGGCCAGGCCGCCGCCGAGGCCGGCCTGCTCGAGCAGCAGATCGCGCCGGCCGCCTGCCGGCGCCTGCGCGAATTCTTCGACCAGGCCGCCCGCTGGCGCGCCCGCGCCCTTGAGCGACTGCCCGTGCACGAACTGATGCAGACGATTATCCGCGACACCGGCTACCTCGGCCACCTCGAGACCGACGACCCGGAGACCGCGGACGGCCGCGGCGAGAACGTGGCCGAACTGGTCAACGCCGCCGGGGCCTTCCACGAGCAGTCCGGCGGCGGCACCCTCGACCAGTTCCTCGAGCAGGTGGCGCTGGTCGCGGACCCGGACACGATCAAGGACGGCGAGGGCACGGTGCGCCTGATGACGGTGCACACGGCCAAGGGGCTGGAGTTCCCCGTGGTGATCATCGCCGGCTGCGAGGACGACATCCTGCCCCACGTCAACAGCCGCGAGGACGAGGCCGGCCTGGAGGAGGAGCGCCGCCTCTTCTACGTGGCGCTAACCCGCGCCCGCCGCCGCGTCTACCTGCTGCACGCGGCGCGCCGCCGTCGCTTCGGCTCCTGGCAGGACAGCCTGCCGTCGCGCTTCCTGGCCGAGGTTCCCGCAGAGCGCATCGAGCGCCGCCGCCTGGACCGGGCCTGGGAGCAGCCGGTGGCCCGCGCCCTCTTCGGCAACGGCCCGGCCGCACCG
>JACZKN010000156.1 GCA_014859985.1 Candidatus Krumholzibacteriia bacterium
CGCGGCCGCGGACAGCACGGCCGCCGCCGCGGACTCGACCGCGGCCCCACCGCCGCCGCCGGATGAGCCGGATGCCCCGGATGCGCAGGAGAACTAGATGAGCCGCACGCTGCCCTTCACCAAGATGCACGGCGCCGGCAACGACTTCGTCATGCTGGACGGCCGGGACCTGGACGGGCCCCTGGGCCGCGGGGCGATCGCCGCCCTCTGCGACCGCCGCACCGGCGTGGGGGGCGACGGCCTGATCGTCGTCGGGCCGGCGGACAGCGCCGGCGCGGCCTTCCGCATGATCTACTTCAACGGCGACGGGGGCGAAGCCGAGATGTGCGGCAACGGCGCGCGTTGCACGGTGGCCTTCGCCGCCGACCGCGGGCTGGCGCCGGGTCCGGGGCTGGGGGCGTGCCGCTTCGACACCTTCGGCGGCGTGCTCGAGGGGCGGGTGCTCGCTCCCGGGGACGTGGAGGTATCGCTGCCGGCCTGGCGCGATCTCGAGCTGGACCTGGCGGTGCCGGAAAGCCCCTGGTCGGCGCACCACCGCTGCAACACCGGCGTGCCCCACCTGGTGATCCCGGTGCCGTCGGTGGACGCGGTGGACCTGGCGACCTGGGGGCCGCGGCTGCGCCACGCCGCGCAGTTCGCGCCCGCGGGCACCAACGTCAACTGGATCGCGCCGGGCCGCGACGGCGAGTGGCTGCTGCGCACCTACGAACGGGGCGTGGAGGCCGAGACCCTGGCCTGCGGCACTGGCGCGAGCGCCGCGGCGGTGATACTCTGCCACCTTGACCGGGCGCGCAGCCCGGTGACCGTGCGCACCCGCGGCGGCGACCGCCTGGTGGTCGGCGTCGACCGCGCGACCGGCGCCCTGCGCCTGCGCGGGCCCGCCGTCACGAGCTTCAAGGGAGAGGTGACGATCGATGGCTGACCCATCCCGCCGCGCCAAGACCTGGGACATGCCCGACGGCATCTACACCGCGCTGATCACGCCGTTCGCCGACGGCCAGGTGGACCGCAAGGCCTGGCGCACCCTGGTCGAGCGGCAGCTCGCCGCCCGGGTCGCGGGCATCGTCCCGGTGGGCTGCACCGGGGAGGCCGCCACCCTCGGCCGCGCCGAGCGCGAGTGGCTGGTGCGGGAGGCCGTGGCCATGTGCGCGGGCAGGTGCGCCGTGGTGGCGGGCTCCGGCTCCAACTCGACCGAGACGACCGTCGCCCAGACCCGGGACGTCCAGGAGTGGGGCGCCGACGCGGCGATGCTCATCTCGCCGTACTACAACAAGCCGCAGCAGCACGGCCTGCTGGCGCATTACCGCGCCGTGGCGCGCGCGGTGGATCTGCCCATCGTGCTGTACAACGTGCCGGGCCGCACGGCGGTGAACATCCTGCCGGAGACGGCGGCCCAGCTGGCGGCCGAGCCCAACGTCGTGGCCCTGAAGGAGGCCAGCGGCAACCTGGCCCAGATCGAGCAGGCGGTCGCCCGCTGCGACCTGAAGGTGTTCTCGGGCGACGACGGGCTGAACTTCCCGATCTTCGGCCTGGGCGGCCGCGGCGCCGTCAGCGTGGTCAGCAACCTGCTGCCGGGGGCGATGGTGCGCTTCTGGGAGGCCTGGGCCGCGGGGGACATCAACCGGGCCTGGCCCATGAGCCGCGCCTTCGACCCGGTCACCCACGCCTGCTTCGTGGAGACCAACCCGGTGCCGGTGAAGGAGCTGCTGAGCCTGGCGGGGATCTGCAGGCGCGACCCGCGCCTGCCCCTGGTGCCGGTCGGCGAGCAGAGCCTCTCCTTCCTGGTGCAGTTCTACGAGAGCACCCTGGCCGACCTGATGGCCCGTGACCTGGCGGGGCCGGCGTGATCGACGTTGCCGTCCACGGGGCCGAAGGCCGCATGGGCAGGCTGGTGACCGCCCTGGTGGAGGAGGCGGAAGACTGCCGCCTGGCGGGTCTGGTGGGCGAACCGGGCCGCCACGCGGAGGCCGGCGCCTGCCATCCCCGGCTGCCGCTGGTGGGCCAGCAGGACCTGGCCGCCGCCCTGCCGCCGGGCTGCGTCATCGTGGACTTCAGCCTGGCGCCCGCCCTGGACGGCCTGCTGGCCGGGGCCGCGGCCCTGGGTGCGCCACTGGTGATCGGCACGACCGGCTACGACGACGCCCAGCGGGCCCGCTTGGCGGCGTTCGCGGCGGACCACGCCGTGGTCCACGCCGCCAACTTCAGCGTGGGCGTCCCCGCGCTGCAGATGCTGCTGCAGCTGCTGGCCCGCACCCTGCCAGCGGGCTTCGACGCCGAGCAGACCGAGACCCACCACGTGACCAAGCTGGACCGCCCCAGCGGCACGGCGCGGACCCTGGCCGCGGCCTGGCGGCGGATCCGCGGCGGGGGCGAGCCGCCCACCCACAGCCTACGCGTGGGCGGAGTGGTGGGCGAGCACACCTGGACCTTCGCCGACGCCGAGGAGACCCTGGTCCTGACCCACCGCGCCCATTCCCGCCGGGCCTTCCTGCGGGGCGTGCTGCCGTCGGTGCGCTTCGTGGCGCGGGCGCGGCCGGGGTTGTACGACCTGGGGGACGTCCTGCGGGGCCCGGGCCGGGACTGACCGCCCGCGCCCGACCGGCGGGCACGCGAAGAGGGTCCACCCGTGCGGGCGGACCCTCGCGTTGCCGGTGGCCGGTCCGGCCGGCCGGGGCTACTTGGCGGCCGCGGCGGCCAGGCGCGACTTCAGGCGGGCGGCGCGGCGCTTCGGCAGCAGGCCCTTGCGCGCCTGGGTGTCGATGAGGCTGTACATCTCGCTCAGGGACTTGGGCTTGTCCTCGGCGGCGGCCTCGCCGATATTGGCGCGGTACTGCTTGACCTTCGTGCGCATCATCGCCCGGTTCTGGCGGTTGCGCTCGTTGCGGGCGCGGCTGGTGATCAGCCGCTTCTTGCAACTCTTGTGATGGGGCACGTTCCTGACCTCTTCCTGGGGACCACGGCCTTCGTTAAGGATCACAGGCGGGGCAATTTAACAGGACACGGGCGGCATGTCAAGGCACGGCGACGCACTCCCGGACGACGAGATCCTGCGGCGGAAGCTGCGGCTGCTGCCGGAGGCCCCGGGGGTCTACCTGCACAAGAACCGGGACGGCCGGGTCATCTACGTGGGCAAGGCGTCGCGCCTGAGCCAGCGGGTGCGTTCCTATTTCCAGGATCCGGCCGGTCGCGACGGCAAGACCGGCCAGCTGGTCAGCCGCATCCGCGACTTCGACTGGATCGTCACCGACAGCGAGGCCGACGCCCTGGTCCTGGAGAACCAGCTCATCAAGGAGTACCGGCCCCCCTACAACGTCCGGCTCAAGGACGACAAGCAGTACCCCTACATCCGCGTCACCCTGCAGGAGGCCTACCCGCGGGTGGAGGTGGTGCGGCACCTGGCGCGGGACGGCTCCCGCTGCTTCGGTCCCTACACCGACGTGGGCGCCATGCGCGAGGCCCTGAACTTCGCCTGCGGCGCCTTCATGGTCCGCACCTGCCACCTGGGCCTGCCGGAGCAGACCGTGGACCGGCCCTGCCTCGACTACCAGATCGGTCGCTGCAGCGCACCCTGCGTGGACTACGAGACCCGCGAGGATTACGGGAAGCGGGTGCGGCGCATGATCCGCTTCCTCGAGGGGGGCGACGCCGAGGTGGTGGCCGAACTGCGGGCGCGGATGGGCGAGCTGGCCGCGGCCCGCAACTACGAGGAGGCCGCCCGGGTGCGGGACCTGGTCGGGCGCCTCGAGCGCACCGTCGAACGCAGCCGGCCCGTCACGGGCGTGACCGGCGACTGCGATCTCTGCGCCGTGGCCCGCGAGGGGGAGGACGCCGCGGGCGTGGTGCTGAGGGTGCGGGGCGGGCGCATCCTGACCGCCCACCACTTCCACCTGACCGACCGGCTGGACCGGGGACCGGAGGCCTTCCTGGGCCACCTGCTGCGGGAGTACTACGCCCGGGCGGGGGACATCCCGCCGGAGGTGCTGCTGAGCCACGACCCGGGGGATCTGGCCGTCTGGGAGACCTGGTTGCGGGGGCTGCGCTGCGGCGCGGTGCGCCTGCGCCGGCCGCAGCGGGGCCAGAAGCGCGAGGCCGTCGAGCTGGCCCGCACCAACGCGGCCTTCAAGCTGCGCGAGTTCACCCTGCGGCGCACCCTGAAGCAGGCGGCCAAGGTGACGCCCGCGGACATCCAGCTGCAGGAGGCCCTCGACCTGCATACGGTGCCCGAGACCATCGAGTGTTTCGACATCTCGAACTTCCAGGGGCGCGAGACCGTGGCGTCCCTGGTGACCTTCCGGGGCGGGCGCCCCCTGAAGAGCCGCTACCGCCGCTTCCGCATCCGCACCGTCGAGGGGGTGGACGACTTCGCGAGCATGCGGGAGGTCCTGTCCCGCCACTACGGCAAGCTGTCCGAGCGGGGCGAGCGTCCGGCCGACCTGGTGATGGTCGACGGCGGCGCCGGCCAGCTCTCGGTGGCGCGCGAGGTGCTGGCCACCTACGGTTTCCACGACGCCCAGCTGATCGGCCTGGCCAAGCGGGAGGAGACGATCCACCGCGAAGGGGGCACCCTCAGCCTGGGGCGGCGCAGCGAAGCGCTCAAGCTGCTGCAGCGGGTGCGCGACGAGGCCCACCGCTTCGCCATCACCTACCACCGGCTGCTGCGGGACCGGCGCACCACCGCCAGCGAACTGGACAACATCCCGGGCATCGGCCCCACCAAGAAGCTGGCCCTGCTGCACCACTTCGGCTCGGTGGCGCGGATCCGTGCGGCCACGGCCGAACAGCTGGCCGAGGTGCGGGGACTGACGCGGCACGACCTGCTGGCCATCAGGGAGTACTTCGCCTCCCGCGCCTGAGGGGCCGGCCCGCTTGTGGGGCGGCCCGGAAGTCGGTATCCTCTGGGAGGAACGGTACGGGGCAGCCCCCGTCCGGCAACCGGAGGATCCGCACCGTGCTCCGCCTCGTGCTCATCGCCGGCTTCCTGTCCGTTGCGGCCGTGCCGGCCGGTGCGGCGGCTCCCGACTGCTGGGACTACGCGTCCGGCGGCTGGGACCCGGCCGGCAGCATCCCCGGCCCGGACCCGCTGCGCGCGGTGGCCCTGACCGCCGACGGCCGCCTGGTCGGCGGCTTCCGGCAGGGTGTCGCCATCTATTCCCTCGCCGACCCCGCCGGCCCCGTCTTCAGCGGTTTCCTGCCCACGGACGCCCCCGTCACCCACCTGGCCGCTGCGGGCGACCGCATCCTGGCCCTGACCGAGGCGGGGACCCTGTGGTACGGCCTGCTGACGGCGGGTCTGGCGCCGGCCTGGGGCGATTCCATCGCGGTGCAGGACGAGGTGGACCGCATCGCCCTGGACGGCCACACCGCGGCGCTGGTGCTGGGGCAGCAGGCCCTGCTGGCGGTCGACGTCTCGGATCCCAAGCACCTGGAGTTCGGCGGCTTCGCCCTGCCGTCGGTGCAGATCAACGACCTCGTCCTGGACCGAGGGCTGGCGTACCTGGGCACGGGGCTGGACCGCTTCTACGTCTACGACGTCTCGGACCCGCACGACGTGCGGTTCGTGGGCAGCCCGCGCGACGGTCTGGCCTCCTGCCAGGCCATCGCGGTGCGCTATCCCGTCGTCTACGCGGCGATCAGCGGCTCGGTCTACATCTACGACGTGTCCGATCCGGCGGCGCCGGTGCGCATCGGCCGGGGCGACCAGATCGCCACCTCGGTGCAGCACCTGCACGCGGGCAAGGACCACGTCTTCGCCTTGACCGACACCGAGCAGGCCGTCATGTACCGCGTCGCGGCGCCCGACCGCCTGGACCTGCTGGGGCACGCGGCCCTGCCGGCGGCGGGGATCGACCTGGTCTCCCTGGGCGACCACCTCTATACGGCGGTGGCCGAGCAGGGGGGACTGGTCCTGGACGCCGGCCAGGCGCGCCATCCGGGATTCGACCGCCAGCTGCTGGAATGGCGCATCGAGGCTTCCGACTTCCGGGGCGCCCGGGCCTACGCCATCACCACCGACGGCCTGAACAGCCGGCGGCTCGAGGTGCTCGAGCACGGGCCCGCCGGGCAGCTGCTGACGACCGTGGGCACGCTCCCCACCATCGGCGCCGCGGTAGCGCTGGTGGCCGCCGAGCCGCTGGTCGTCTTCGCCACCTCCCTGACGGACCTCACCATGGTGGACGTCAGCAACCCCGCGGCGCCGCACTACCTAGCCATCACCTCGACCCAGACCTTCCCGCGGGGGCTGCTGCTGATCGGCGACGCGGCCTACCTGGCCAACAACAGCCAGGGGCTCGTGGGCTACGACCTCAGCGACCCGAGCCGGCCCCGGGGGGTGGGCCTGGTCCCGATCCCCCGCACCCAGGTGGCCTGGTCCAGCGTGGGCAGCTACGCCCTGGTGGGCGCCACGGGCGGACTGAACGGTGTCTACGTGGTGGACTGCCACCGGCCGGATCAGATGCGGGTCGCGGCCTGGGTCTCCCTCGCGACGCCGGTGGTGGACGTCCTGGGGGCCGGCAACCACGCCTACGTGGCCGACGACCAGGGGCGGGTCCACGTCTTCGATCTGGCCGACCCGAACGATCCGCGGCCCCGGGGAGCGCTCACCGTGGGCGAGGGGCGGGGCCGCCTCGGGGCCTACGGCCGCCACGTCTTCTACGTCGACTCCAAGCAGGGGGTGGTGGCGCTGGACGCCATCGCGCCGGACACGCCGCAGCTGGTGGGCCGCTCATTGGTGCCCCTGGACTGGGCCACCGTGCAGGTGCGGGCGACGGGGCTCTACCTGCCCCAGAACAACGCCGTGTCCCGGCTGCCCCTGCCCTGCGACGCCTTGGCCGCCGTGCCACGGCCGGCGGCCGTCGCCGCCGGCCTCGCCGCGGCGCCGAATCCCTTCAACCCGCGGACGAACCTGCATTTCCGCCTGGAGGCGGCCGCCCCGGTGGCCCTGACGATCCACG
>JACZKN010000157.1 GCA_014859985.1 Candidatus Krumholzibacteriia bacterium
GTCCCTGAGGTCCCGGTCGCGCCGCCGGAACTCGGCCTCGGCCGCGTCCAGGGCGCCACCGGCCAGGGCCGCGTCGTCCGCCAGCTCCACCAGCAGGTCCTGGCGGTCCCGCGCCTCCTTGCGGCCGCGCGCGGCCGCGGCCAGGGACTCGGTGAGTTCGTGCTCGCGGCGCGCGAGCTCCACCAGGACGTCGATGACGATGCGCGTCTCCACGGAACGTCCTTCCGCCGGCCGGCAACGAAAAAGGGCGCCGGGGCGGCACCCTTTTCCCGCTCACTCGTCATGGGTCGCAAAGCGGCCGGGATCCGGGGATCCGGCCCGCCCCGCTCGGCCCGGCGAACCGGACTGGTCGCGTCAGGGTGGTGGGCGATACTGGACTCGAACCAGTGACCTCTCGCGTGTGAGGCGAGCGCTCTAGCCAGCTGAGCTAATCGCCCACCCTGCCGTGACCGGTGCCGCGGCCCGGAGCCTGTGGTGGGCCCACCAGGACTTGAACCTGGGACCGACCGGTTATGAGCCGGCTGCTCTAACCGACTGAGCTATAGGCCCACGACCGGGAGGGGCAAGATATAACCTGCCCCGGACGGGGTCAACCCGAATTCGGGCCGCCCGTGCCGGTCCCCTAGACCATGTCGCCGTAGCCCTTGAGCTTGCGGCTGCGGCTGGGATGCCGCAGCTTGCGCAGGGCCTTGGCCTCGATCTGGCGCACCCGTTCGCGGGTCACCTTGAAGATCGTGCCGACCTCCTCGAGCGTGCGGGGGGTGCCGTCCCCCAGCCCGAAGCGCAGCCGGATGACCTTCTCCTCGCGGCGGGTGAGCGTGCTGAGGACCCGCTGCATCTGGTCCTTGAGCATCGAGTGCGCCGCCAGCCGCGACGGCGACGGCGCGTTCTCGTCCTCGATGAAGTCCGAGAGGTTGCTGTCCTCGTCCTCGCCGATGGGCCGGTCCAGGCTCACCGGTTCCATGCTGGCCAGCAGCACCCCCTGGACCTTCTCCAGGGGCATCTCCAGGAACGTCGCCACCTCCTCGGGCTTGGGGTCGCGCCCCAGCTCCTGCAGCAGGTGCCGGTGGGCCCGGTTCACCTTGTTGATGGCCTCGATCATGTGCACCGGCACGCGGATGGTGCGGGCCTGGTCGGCGATGGCCCGGGTGATGGCCTGCCGGATCCACCAGGTGGCGTAGGTGGAGAACTTGTAGCCCTTGCGGTAGTCGAACTTCTCGACCGCGCGCATCAGGCCGCTGTTGCCCTCCTGGATCAGGTCCAGGAATTCCAGGCCGCGGTTGGTGTAGCGCTTGGCGATGGAGATGACCAGGCGCACGTTGGCCTCGATCATCTCGCGCTGCGCCGTGTCCACCTGCTGCTTGCCCAGCACGATCTCGTTGCCGATGGCGTGCAGCTCGTCGCCCGTCAGGCCGATCTCCCGCTCGATGTCCTGGATGCGCTTGCGCAGGCTCTTGACCGCCTTGTGCGCCTCCTTGATGATCTCGGCCTGGGAGGGGCTCATGCCCTTGGTCTTGAGCGCCGCGGCCATCTCGGCGCCGGGCAGACCGACCTCCTCCTCGGCCTTGGCGATGCGCGCGTGCAGGTCCTCCACCTTGCCGTGGACGAGCATCAGCTTGTTGGCCAGCTGCTCGACCTGGGACGGCGCGAGGTGCAGCTCCAGGAACTCGTCGAGGATCTTCTGCTCCCTGACCTGCAGCATGCGCGAGACCTGGGCGGCGCGCGCGGGGTTGCCGCAGGTGTCGATCTCCTTGCGGAAGCCCGCCATCTCCTTGCGGTACTTCTCGATCTTGTCCAGGGAGCGCAGCAGGCGCTTGCCCTCCTTGGCCGCCGAGAGGTGCACGTTCCAGGTGGAGGTGTCGTGCTGGATGACCTCGTCCACGTGGACGGACTCGGCCAGCAGCTGGTTCGCCGTCTGGCGCAGTTCCTTCAGCGCGTGCTGGCTGCGCAGGGTGGCCTGGATGATGGCCAGCCGGCCGTCCTCCATGCGCCGCGCCAGGTTCACCTCGCCCTGCCGCGTCAGCAGCGGCACCCGGCCCATCTCCCGCAGGTACATGCGCACGGGGTCGTCGTACTTGACGTTGGTGCGCTGGATCTTGCGGGCCGCGGCGGCCTTCTTCTTCTCCTTGCGCTTGCGCCGGGAGATCTTGTCGATCGCCTCGTCCTCGGTGTCGTAGAAGTCGATCTGCAGTTCGCCGAGCTTGTCGTAGATGCGTTCGATGAGCTCGTAGTCCGTCTCGTCGCCGAGCAGTTCGTTGATCTGGTCGTGGAGGATGTAGCCGCCCTTGTCGGTGGCCTTCCTGCGGATCTCGTCGATGATGGCGTCGAACTTCTGCTTGTCCATAAGCGCATGCGCCCCCGTCGTCGGTGGTCCCTGCCGGCCGGAGGTCGCCCCGCGGGGCGAGCGTCCGGGCCGTTCAGCCCTGGCGGGATCGGTAATCCCGGCGGAGCCGTTCGAGACAGTCCTTGATGACCCTGCCGATGTCCGTGTCGTGCGGTCGGTCCTCCTTGGCGAGCAGACGGCTGACGTACGCCCGGTACGCGCCGTCGCCCGCGGTGTTCCACCGTTCCAGGACGAATTCCCGCGGGGTGATCCGGGAACCGTCCAGCTGGCGTGTCGCCCAGGCCTCCAGCTCACAAGCCAGCAGCCGGGCCTCCGTCTGCCGCAGGGGCAAATCGCCCCTTTCGGCCAGGAAGATGCGGGCGCCCTCGCCCGCGTCGTCCAACAGCGCCGTTTCCAGCAGCTGCGCCTCCACCGCCCCCACCTGCACCGTCGCCAGGGAGCGGCGGACCCGGGTCGCGCGCCGCGTCGCCGCGGCCGCGGTCGCTTCCGCGGGGTCGGGAGCCCCGTCCTCGTCCGTGCCTTCGGC
>JACZKN010000158.1 GCA_014859985.1 Candidatus Krumholzibacteriia bacterium
GAGTCCAACCGTCCCCCCCGATAGGCACCGGCCCTTAGGCCGTGACCTGCCCTGGGCCGGGAACAATCCGCAGGCCCGCCGCCAGGCGGGCCGAGGACGTTCCCGGCCTAGGGCAGGTCACGGCCTAAGGCCCGGCGCCTACCCCATCTTGACGTGGCCGCCGGGGGGAACCGAAGAGGTGACCCAGGCCCCGCCGCCGACCACGGCGCCGTCGCCGATCACGGTCTCGCCGCCCAGGATGGTGGCGCCCGCGTAGATGGTCACGTCGTTGCCGATGGTGGGGTGGCGCTTGCCGCCCTTGACCAGGGTGCCGTCGGGGTTCCTGCGGAAGCTGAGGGCGCCCAGGGTCACGCCCTGGTAGAGCTTGACGCCGCTGCCGATGTCGGTGGTCTCGCCGATCACCACGCCCGTGCCGTGATCGACGAAGAAGCCGGGACCGATGCGCGCGCCGGGGTGGATGTCCAGGCCGGTGTTGCGATGGGCCCACTCGTTCATCATGCGCGGCAGCAGCGGCACGCCCAGGCGGTACAGCGGATGGGCCAACCGGTGCACCGTGACCGCCAGCACGCCGGGGTAGCAGAGGATCACTTCCTCGGTGTTGGTGGCGGCGGGGTCGCCCTCGAAGGCGGCCTGGACGTCGCCGGCCACCAGGGCACGGATCTCCGGCAGCTGCCGCAGGAAATCCATGGTCACGAAGCGCGCCGCGTCGCGGAAGCGGTCCGGGCCGGGCTCGGTCCCCGCGAGCTCCCACAGCTCCTCGCACACACAACCGGCCTGGTGGCAGAAGCGCAGGGTGCGCTCCACCGCCTCCTCCAGGTGCCTTCCCACCCGGTCCAGCCGGGCGCCGATCAGGACCTCCAGGTCCGCGTCGTGGGGCACCGGCGCCCCGTGGTAGCCGGGCAGCACCACCGCCAGCAGCTCGGCCAGGATGCCGGCCACCAGCTCGGGGCCCGGCAGATCCTTCTCGCCGGCCCGGTTGATGCCGCCGTGGTCGCGGTAGGTCGCCACCAGCCTGCTGGTGACCTCGCGCAGGTGGCGGCTGCGGTCCTCGCTGGTCATAAGATGCCTGCTCCCGCGGATCCTAGTCCATGAAGTCCTTGAACAGGTCCGTCGAAAGGTAGCGTTCGCCGAACGACGGGATCACGGCCACGATCCGCTTGCCGGCCATGCCCGCGCGCGCCGCCACCTGCAGGGCGCTCCACAGGGCCGCGCCGCTGCTGATACCGACCAGCAGGCCCTCCTCCCGGGCCGCCCGGCGGGCCATGCCGATGGCGTCCTCGTTGGTCACGGCGATGACCTCGTCGATCAGCCCGGTGTCGAGGATCGAGGGCACGAAGCCCGCGCCGATGCCCTGGATCTTGTGGGGGCCGGGTTCGCCCCCCGCCAGCACCGGCGAGGCCGAGGGCTCCACCGCCACGATGCGCAGGTTGCGGTTCAGTTCCTTCAGCCGCCGGCCCGCGCCGGTCAGGGTCCCGCCGGTGCCCACGCCCGCCACCAGGACGTCGATGCGCCCGCCGGTGTCGGCCCAGATCTCCTGGGCGGTGGTGCGGTAATGGATCTCCGGGTTGGCCGGGTTGTCGAACTGCTGGGGCATGTAGGCGCCCCGGCGCTCCTTGAGCAGCACCTCGGCCCGGGCGATGGCGCCCTTCATGCCCTTGGCCGCCTCGGTCAGCACCAGCTCGGCGCCCAGGGCCCGCAGCACCGCCCGCCGCTCCTTCGACATGCTCTCGGGCATCACCAGGGTCACCTTGTAGCCCCGGGCCGCGCCCACGAAGGCCAGGGCGATGCCGGTGTTGCCGCTGGTGGGCTCGATGATCTCGCCCCCCGGCTGGAGCTTCCCGTCCCGTTCGGCCGCCAGGATCATGGCCAGGCCGATGCGATCCTTGACGCTGCTCATGGGGTTGAGGCTCTCCAGCTTGGCCACGATCTCGCCGGGGCCCGGGTTCAGGCGCCCGATGCGTACCAGCGGCGTCCCGCCGATGACGTCCACCACGCTGGCGTGGATCCGTTCGTTCATCCTGCTGCCTCCTGGTCCGGCCTGCCGGCGCGGATCCGGTACCGCGGCTGGGCGCGGGTGCCCCGCCCGAATACATGATAGAATATATCAACATTGGTGCCAGGGGAGATTCCCACCGGCTCCATCCCGCTGCGCGACGGATCCCGCCGTGCGACGGATCCTTGCCACCGCGGGCAAAAGGGGCAAGATTAGCAGACGTCCGCCGGCCGGGAACCCGACCGCCAGCCGGGGGTATCATCGGGCCGAGCCGACGACCAGGACCATCCGGGAGGACCGACCGCCATGCGTGACACGATTGCCCGCTTTTTCGCCGCCGGTGCGCTGCTGGCCCTGGCCGCCCTGCCCGCGGCCGGCCAGGTGATCAGCGTCGAGCCCAGGTTCTACGATTTCGGCACCATGAAGCAGCAGGAGAGCCGCACCACCTTCCTCGAGGTGGCCAACCGGGGCGCCGGGCTGCTGATCATCGCCAACGTCGAGGCCGACTGCGGTTGCACCGTGCCGACTTTGACCACCAGCCGCCTGGCTCCCGGCGAGACCACCCGGATCGAAGTGCGCTTCGACAGCAAGAAGTTCCACGGCAAGCAGCACAAGACCGTCAAGATCCACTCCAACGACCCCCAGAACCCGGTCGTCGACGTCATGGTGTCGGCCGACGTCCTGACGCCCCTGGTCATCGACCCGCCGACCCAGCGCATCGGCTTCACCCGGGCCCTGGTGGGCAGCGAGCAGTCGGGCCGCGTGGCCTTCACGGCCACCGAGCAGGACCTGCAGATCACCGTCGACGAGTCCCGCAAGGGCCTGTTCGACGTGCGCGCGATCAACGGGCTGGACGGCGACCCGCGCCGCGCGGCCCTCGAGGTGGTGCTGCCCCCCGGGGCGCCGGCCGGGCGTCACCGGGACAACGTGCGGGTCAAGACCAACCTTGCCGATTTCGCGACGGTCGACATCGAGCTGAGCGCCTGGCGCTACGATGTCCTGGCGGCCATGCCCGAAGAGGTGAACTTCCGCTTCAAGCCCTCCTTCAAGCAGGACGTGCGGGTGGCTCCGACCGAGAAGGGCACCGCGTTCAAGATCACCGGCGCGGAGATCGACCTGCCGGAGATCACCGTCGTCGTGGACGAGACCATCCCCAACGTCGAGACCCTGGTCCGGCTGACCGGCACCCCCATCGGCGGGGACGACCCGCGGGCGGTCGCGAACCGCGGCCGCATCGAGGGCACCCTGACCATCCGCACCAACCTGCCGGACCTGCCGACGTTGACCGTGCCGGTCAAGTACATGGTCCGGCAGTGACCGCAGCGGCCCAGGAACGACGCTTCGGGCGCGCCCCCGGGCCCTGGGCGGGCACGGCCGCCCGGGAGGGCGCGGCGGTGCTGGCGGTGGCGCTCGCGCTGACCGCCCTCTCGTGGGCCCTGCGCCCGGACCGCCTGCCTTTGGTGGCGGATCCGGCCGTCTACGAGCTGGAGCTGGCGGCTCCCCTGGTGACCCCGACGGTAGCCCGGGACCTGTACGAGGCGGGCGACCACCTCTTCGTGGACGTTCGCCCGGGTACCCCCGCGGCCACCGTCCCGGGCGCGTTCCTGGTGCGCGAGGACAGCTTCGACGACGACCTGCTGCGCCAGTTCGACTTCCTGACCCCGGCCGACCCCCTGGTGATCGTCGGCGACGGGGAACTGACGGCCGCCTCCAACGTCGCCGGTCGCCTGCTGGACCGGGGCTGGCACGACGTGGTGATCATGTCCGGCGGCTTGGCGGCCTGGGAAGCCGCCGGCGGGCCGCTCGCGCCCCGGGAGGCCGCGCCGTGATGCGCTGGACGGCCTTCCTGTGCCGGCTCGCCGTAGGCGGCATCTTCGTCTACGCCTGCCTGGACAAGATCCAGCACCCGCAGGCCTTCGCCGTCGACATCCACAACTACCGGCTGGTGCCGTGGGCGCTGCTGCACCCCTGGGCCCACTACCTGCCCGTGCTGGAGGCGACCGCCGGCCTGGCCCTGGTGCTGGGCGTCGCGCGCCGCGGGGCGGCCCTGGTGCTGGGCGGCCTGACGGTGGTGTTCATCGTCGCCATCGCCATGGCCCTGCTGCGGGGCCTGGACATCAGCTGCGGCTGCTTCGACACCGATGGTGGGCATGGCGTGGGCCTGGACCTGCTGCTGCGCGACCTGGTGCTGCTCTTGGCCTGCCTGCCACCGCTGCTGGTGCGCGACTCCGGACCGGCCCTGGAACAACTGTGGCGGGGTCGTCCGTGAAGCCTTCATCTTGTGCAACGACAAGGCTTTTGAACTGGAATATGATTCTCAGCGCCGATTTGACAATTCGGCGTCAGCCATTATTCTTGAGCGCAAGCAGCCGCTCCGTGCGGCACCCTCGACCGTCCTCAGGAGGAATCCGACATGCCCGCCAAGGTTGACGAAACCAAGTGCTCCGGCTGCGAAGAGTGCGTCGACGCCTGCCCGACCGAGGTCATCTCGATGGTGGATGGCCACGCCTGGGTGAACCCCGACGACTGCATCGATTGCGAGGCCTGCATCGATGCCTGCCCGGAGGACGCCATCAGCATGGTGGACTGACGTCCCGCAGCGACCACCGACGATATATCTGGGGCGCCTCTCCATGGGGCGCCCTTTCCTTTGCACCGCGGTGAGGGGGACGGGAGTGTCAGGGGGGCGCCGGGGCGCGGTGCAAGCGAAGCGCCGCGGCGCCCCCCTGACACTCCCGTCCCTCACCGGCGGTGAAGGAAAGGGCGCCATAACGAGGCCGCGACAATGAGAAAGGCCGGACAGCGTGGCGGCCCACGGACTGGGCAGTGGCCTCTTCACCCCCGCCGCGTCGTCATCTCCCCCAATAGGTGCAGGCCGGAGTGTGCATGGGGGTGCGGAGGCGCATCGCCTGCGCCGCGCCTCCGCACCCCCATGCACACTCCGGCCCCCACCTATTCGGGGAGATCCTCGACGACCACGGCGGTCCCATAGGCCAGCAGCTCCGCCGCGAGCTCCATCATCTCGCTGGTGGCGAAGCGCACGCCGACCACCGCGTTGGCCCCGTTGGCGCGGGCCTGCTCGACCATGCGGTCGAGGGCCTCCTCGCGGCATTCGGCGATCATCTTGGTGTAGTCGGAGATCTCGCCACCGACCAGGTTCTTCAGGCCCGCCAGCAGGTCGTGCCCCAGGTGGCGCGAACGGATGGTGTTGCCCCGCACCAGGCCGATGGTCCGGACGATGCGCTTGTGGGCGATGTCGTTGGTGGTGGTGATCAGCATGCCGTCCCCCCCGGCCCCGCAAGGCCGCTCAACGGACCACGTCCCTGTAGCGCGTGCGGGCGCGCGCGTGGATGCGCTCCCGCACGACCGAGACCAGCAGCAGGGCCAGCCCGGCCACGCCGGCGATGATGGCCGCCTTCACGAAGGGCGGCAGGCCGTCCGCCCCCAGCACCACCCGCAGCAGCACGGTGGCGCCCCAGCCCGCCAGCACCAGCACGCCCAGGCCCAGCAGCAGCCAGCCCAGGGAGCGTTCGCTGCGGTTGTACGCGCCCTGCCAGAAGCCCTCCCAGACTTCGGGCGGGGCGTCCTTCAGGCGGAGGGCGCCGGTCAGCGCCTTCAGGCGGTGCAGGCGCTCCACCTCGCGGCGGGCGCCGGCGTCCTCGGCCACCCAGGCCTCGATCCGGGCCGCCTCGGCCGCGTCCAGCTCCCCGTCCACGTAGGCGGAGAGCAGCGCGGCGTCGTGTCGGGGGTCGACGTTCACGATGCGTCCTCCAGACCCGCCGCCGCGTGCAGGCGCCGGCGGGCGGCGTGCAGGCGCGACATCACCGTGCCCAGGGGGATGCCGCAGGCGGCGGCGATCTCGCGGTACTTCAAGCCCTGGAAATGGTACAGCAGGAAGACCTCGCGCAGGTCCGGCGGCAGCCCGCCGATGCCCGCCCACAGGCGCTCGAGCAGATCCTGGGCCTCCTGTTCGGACAACGGATCGGGCCGGCCGTCCGGCTGCTTCACCCACTCCAGCGGCAGGTCGCCCCGGTGCCGCTTCTCGTCCCGCCGCTGGTTCAGGGCGGCGTTGCGGACGATGCGGTACAGCCAGGGGAAGAACGGCCGCTCGGTCTGGAACCGGTCCAGGGTGCGGTGGATGCGGATGAAGGCCTTCTGGACCGCGTCCATGGCATCGTCGTGGTTGCCGGCCAGGCCCAGGGCCACGCCGTAGGCGCGCTGGCGGTAACGGTTCATCAGGTCCTCGAATCCCTGCTGGTCGCCGGCCAGGGCCCGTTCGATGTCCGCCCGGTCCCGGCGACGTTCCTCGGCCTCGCGCTCGGCCGCGGCGGCCGCCGCATCCGCCGCATCCGCCGCGTCCGGCGCCGCTGCCGGAACATACCCGCCGTCGTCGGGCTTATTCGCCGGGATCCGCCGCAGGAAAGGCCAGGGCGACACCTAGGCGTCCTTCTGCCAGGGCACGTCGGGCAGGCCGGCGGCCGCGTTGGCGGCCCGGGCGGCGGTGAACAGGGCATCGCTCAGGCGGTTGAGGTAGATGACGGCACCCGGGGGCACGGGCTCGAGGGCGGCCAGGGCCACGGCCTTGCGTTCGGCGCGCCGACACACGGCGCGGGCCAGGTGCAGCCTGGCGGCGGCCTCGCTGCCGCCGGGCAGGATGAAATTGCGCAGGTCCGGCAGGTGGGTGTCCATGCCGTCGATCCATTGTTCCAGCGCCGCGGCGTCGAAGTCCCGGGGCAGGGCCGAGAGCCGGGGGTTCGCCAGCACCGCGCCCAGGTCGAACAGGCGGCTCTGGATCCGGTCCAGCAGGTCGGCCATGGGGCGTCCCGCGGCGTCGCGCCGCAGCACCGCCGCGGCGCAGCCGAGGGTGCTGTTCAGCTCGTCCACATCGCCGTAGAGGTCGACCCGGGCCTGGCACTTGGGCACGCGGGTGCCGTCGCCCAGGGAGGTTTCGCCGGCGTCGCCGGTGCGGGTATAGATGCGGGCCATGGGAAATCTCCTTGCCTGCGGGATGGGGCCGGGGGCGGGCGGTCCGCCGGCCCATAGTAAGCGAATCTCCCGGCGACGAAAGGGTTTTCCGGTCGCCGGAGCCTACTTGACCAGGGTGACGGCCGTCGCGGCCCTGCGGCCGCTGCCGTCCCGGGCCACCACCTGGTAGATCCCTGCCGGCAGCGCGGTCCCGCGGCCGTCCACGCCGCGGAAGACGTAGGTGCCGTGCCCCTGGGCGTCGATCAGCACGGCGCCGCCGCCCACGCGGCGGCCGCGCAGGTCGTGCACCATGACGGCCACGGTCGTGCCGGCGGTCCCTGTGACGGCGATCCGGGCCGCCGGGTTGCAGGGATTCGGGTACGGGGCGCCCAGGCGCAGGCCCGCCACGGTCGGCAGGGGGGCGCCGGACGGCGTGCTCACCGGCGGCACGAACATGAACGGCGGCAGGCCCGTGCTGATGGCGCCGGCGGTGTGTTCGGCGCCGCTCTGCGGGTCCAGCACCCGCAGCCCCGCCGCCCCGGGCGTGCGGTCCAGCAGGTGCAACACCCCTCCCTGGAGCCACAGGTCCGCGTGCACGTACCCCGTACCCGTGTCCAGGACCGCGACGCCGGCGGCGCAGGCGCGCCGCACGCTGGTGGTGAACGACGCGTCGCTGACCAGGGCCAGCCAGCAGGCGCCGTCGGGCTCGACCACCAGCACGTCGCCGCCCAGCTCGGCCTCGGTCACGGCGTAGCCCAGGGACACGCCGGCGGTGAGGTCGACCAGTTCGATGCCGCCGTCGGCCAGCCCGAACCAGCCCGCGCAGCCCACGGCCAGGCGGTCGCCGTCCAGCACGAGCCGCGTGTAGGGATTGCCGCCCACCAGCGCGATGGGCTGCACCCCGGCGGCGACGGGATCCATGTCCACCCACTGTTCGGCCGCCATGTCGAAGACCAGGATCGCCCCCGGCCCCGACGGACCGTACCAGTTGCCCCGGTCCAGCTTCTGGCAGGCGATGTAGAGGAGATCCCCGGCGGCCGCGCACCAGGCGGTCTCGGGCAGGCCGTCGGCGTCGGCGAACGGCGCGGTGGAGTAGGTGCCGAGGATCGTCTCGCCGGCCACGTCCACCCGCAGCAGCACCGCCTCGTCGTAGCAGGGGATGTACGCCTCCCCCGCCGTGTCGAAGGCGATGTCCTGGGGGTTGCGGCCGGCGCCCAGGCTGAACTCGCGGACCAGGGCGAAGCCCGCCGCCGGATCGTAGACCTGCAGCAGGTCGCTGCCCTTGCGCCCGACGATGTAGACCAGCCCGCCGTGGTGGCGCCCCACCGCGTCGCCGGGGATCGTGGCCAGGTCGGCCGAGACGGTCCACGGTCCGCTCCCGCTGAAGCTGCGCACCCGCCCGAAGGTGCCGTAATCGGTGGTCAGGATCCAGGCCGCGGGGTCGGCCTGGGCGGCGGCCGCGCCGAGCATCAGGACGGCCAGGAGGGCGGAGCGTGCGGGCATGGGGTGGTCCTTTCGGGCTGCGGTTCAGAAGCCGAGTTCCAGCCCCGCCCGGCCGCTGCGGCCCGGCAGGGGGAACCCCTCGATGTCGTAGGAGGTCTCGTCGGTGAGGTTCAGCACGGCCGCCGACACGGTCAGGGTGCCGCGCCGGCCGAGAGCGGCCGGCTGCCAGGTGACGTCCAGGCCCAGGTCCAGGCGCAGGCGATCGCCGTTCATGTTCAGTTCGGTGTTGGCACGGTCGAGGTAGCTGGCCGACTGGAAGCGGGCCTCCAGCCAGGGGCGCCAGGACCGGCCCTCGCGCAGCAGCCGCACGAAGGCCTCGAGGTCGGGCAGGTAGGGCAGCCGCTTGCCGTCGTAGGCCGGGTCGCCGCCGGTGTCGCGGGCCCGCTGCCAGGTGAGGTTGCCGCGCAGGTCCAGCCCGGCGGGCAGGTCGCAGCGCAGCTCCGCCTCCAGGCCGCGGGTGCGGGTCGAGCCCACGTTCACGGCGCGGCTGGTGCGCTGGCTGTTGACCATGAAGATGATGGTGTCGTCGGTGCGGGCGTCGAAGACGGCCAGGCGCCCGCTGGTCGCCCCGCCGGGGCTGCGCAGGGTCACGCCCAGGTCCGCGGCGACCACGGTTTCGGGCCCGAGCCCGCGGTTGCCGGCGATCCCGCCGCGGTGGCCGAAGAGCTCGATCCAGGTGGGCGCGCGCACCGAGCGGGCGGCGTGGGCCTCCAGCACCGCCCGGCCCGGGGCCAGGGCCCAGCTCAGGCCCAGCGACGGGGAGACGTCGTCGCGCTCGTGGCGCACGGACTCCTGCTCCGGCAGCCAGGGCAGGGCCGGCACGGGAGGGAAGTCGTCCACGGTGCGTTGCCAGCGCCAGGCCGGAGCCGCCCGCAGGCGGCCGTCCGCGAGCCCGAAGTCGGCCACGGCGAACGCCCCGGTCCGGGTGCGGTGGCGCTCGGGATCGTCCTGCCCGTTCCACTTCTGGCGCTGCCACTGGCCGCGGCGCTCCACGCCGGTGCGCAGGGCCAGGTCCGCGCCCCGGCCCAGGTCCAGGCCGGGGGACCAGACCAGGCGGCCGGTCAGGTCGTCGCCGCAGGTGGTGGTGGTGCCGGCAGGGGCGAAGCCGACCTCGCCGGCGGGATCGTCCAGGGCCTCGTCGGTGCGCGCCGCCGAAACTTCAAGGCGCAGCAGATCGCCCCGCCAACCGGCGCCCAGGTGGCCGTCCAGGCGGTCGTAGCGCACCGAGGCGTGGGGTGAGGCGTAGGCGCCGACGGGGCCCGGGCGGCCGCCGTCGCGGCGCAGGAAGCCGGCCCAGCCCCGCAGGGCGAAGGCGCCGGCTGCGGTCCCGCCCGTGGCGAAGAAGCCGTGCTCCCGGAGCCAGGCGTTCCCGCGCACCCGCACCGTGTCGTCGTCGCTGCGGTGGAAGGTCTGGTTGTGGTCGGTGTAGGCGAAGTCGTTATCGGCGCGGCGGGCGTGGACCAGCAGCAGCAGGCCGCCGCGGCCGGACGCCCCGGTGCGGCCCCAGGCCGCGCTGGTCCAGCGTTCGCCGAAGGAACCGGCGCCCGCGGTGGCGGTGGCGCCGTCCCGGACGGGGCGGCTGAGCAGGTTCACCGCGCCCGCACCGCCGATCCCCCCCAGGCCCGCGGGCACGGCGCCCCGGTGGATCTCCACGGCCCCGAAGCGCTCCAGCGGCAGGCGTTCCAGGTTGAACACCCCGGTCTCGGCGTCGTCCAGGGGCATGCCGTCCAGGAAGAGGCGGATCTGGGCCGCGGCCGAACCGCGCAGCGACGGCACCGCCGAGGCACCGGCCGCGCCGTAGCGGCGGACCTGGAAGCCCGCGGTGGCCGCCAGCACGTCGGCCAGGTCGCGCGAGCCCCGCTCTTCGGCCAGCTCGACGCGGGTGACCAGCCCGCCCACCGAGGGGGCGACGGGACCGGACGCGGCAGCAGCGGAGACGATCAGGGTGTCCACGAGGGCGGCACCGGCGAGGGCGGCTTCCGTTGCCGTGTCGGCCCCGTGCGCAGGCGCCGCCGCCGCGGCCGCCGCCAGTTGGCAGACGGCAGCCAGGCTCCGGAAGCGCCGGAAGCTCCGGAAGCGCCGCCCGAAGCAGCAGCATGATGGGTGATCCCTGCCGGGATGCCGCGCCAAAGCCAGACCTCGCCCTCGAAGGTGGTGGCAGGCCTGGCACCGGTCTCCTGGCTCGCGGGTCGCCCTACTCCCTGCGCCTTCCCGGTCGCCCCGACGGGCTTCCAGTGGCATGATGGCAGGTTTCGTCTCCGCTTACAGTGGCGGGGCCGCGCCGGTCTCGCACCGGCTTCCTCTGGTCCCAGGCCGCGATATGGGGTTGTGGCGCCCGGGGCGGGACGGCGGCCGGGCAGATCCGACACTAGACGGCCGGGTAGTCCCTGTCAAGGACCCGACCGAAGATGAGCCGGTGGTCGTCCTCGTTCCCGCTGGCCAGGAGCGCCGCGTCGCCGTCGCCGTCGACCGGTTCGCTGCGGGCCTGGATCAGGGAATCGGGCAGCTGGGCGCGGAAATCCGCCTCGGTGTAGGGCCGCCAGCGGTGCCAGAAGCCCAGGTGCCACAGGAAGAAGCGCTCGACCCTGGCCAGGCCCTTCGCGTCGTCGCCGAAATGCTCGAGGGCGAAGTCGCACCAGCGGCGCATGACGGCCCAGCGCTCGGCCGTGGTGGGGTTCCAGGGCTCGCCCGCGGCCAGCTCGCGGAAGATCCAGGGCTTGATCAGGGCGCCGCGGGCCACCAGGAACGAGCGCACCGCGGTCTCGCGGCGGCGCCGCGCCAGGTCCCAGGGGGTCAGGATGTCGCCGTTGCCCAGGACCGGGACGCCGACGGCCTGCTGGACCTGGTCGACCAGGTCCCAGCGCGCGCTCAGGCGGTAACGCTGGGCGCGGGTGCGGCCGTGGACGCCGATCGCGTCGGCGCCGGCGGCGACGGCGGCCGTGGCCACCTCCACGCAGTTGAGCTTCTCCACGCTGTAGCCGATGCGGATCTTCACCGACAGGGGCACGTCCACCGCCTGCCGGACCGCTTCGACCAGGCGGGCCAGGCGGGCGGGTTTCTTCAGCAGCGCCGCGCCCCCGCCCCGGCGCACCACCAGGTCGATGGGGCAGCCGAAGTTCAGGTCGATGAAGCGGGCGCCGTTGGCGACGGCGATGCGCGCCGCCTCGGCCATGACGTCCTCGTGCTTGCCGGTGAACTGGATGCCGAAACGGTCCTCGCTGGGATGGGAGCGCAGCAGGGGCCGCTCGCCGCCCTTGACCAGCTTGTCCGCCAGGACCATCTCGCTGCAGGTCAGCGCGGCCCCGAACTCCTTGCAAAGACGACGGTAAGGGAGGTTGCCGCCGGTGGCCATGGGGGCCAGCGCGACAACCTCCCGGAAGAAGGCGCGGCGATCCTCCGCCGCCAACTCCTAGCCCCCGTCGAGCATGGGGTTGCCGTCGAAGCCGGCGAAACCCTCGGGGTCGGCCATGTAGTCGTAGGTGTTCTTCAGCAGCGCGAAGTGGTTCTGCTCCTCGGCCGCGAGGTGCTCGAACATGGCCTTGGCCCGGGGCGAGACGACCTTCGCGGCGGCGCCGGCGTACATCGCGTAGCCGCGGCGCTCCACGTCCAGGGCGCCCTGCAGGATCTCCAGTTCCTCCAGCTCGGCCACGTAGGGATCGCTGGCGTTCTCCAGGGCATCCTCGAAGAGCTTGCGCACGTTCAGCACGTGGTCCTCGTCCACGTCCGGCAGCACGTCCACGGTGCCTTCGCGCAGCAGGTCCTCGCGCATCTTGACCAGGTAGGCCTTGTGGCCGGCCTCGTCCTTGGCCAGGGAGTTGAAGAGGTTGCGCTCCAGGGACGTAGGCGCGTTCTCGGCCCGGTCCTGGAAGAAGGCCATGCCCTCCTCCTCGAAGGCGATCGCCTTCTCGAGAATCTCCACACAGAGCCTCACATCGTCGGTCATGGCGTCCTCCGTCGCTGGAAACCGGCCTGTTCCGGGTGCCCTTCGTCGTTCCCCAATGGTAATCGCCGCAACCCGAATTGCCATTGAAAAATGGATTCAAATGGTCGCTGGGGGTTGAATTCGGGTGCCGGTCTTGGTAGTTTCGGGGCTCGGCAGACCGCCTTGGGCCCGGCCCCTAAATGCCACTGATTCCATGGGGTTTCGTGCCACCGCGCCTTCGGTTGCCGCCGGGGGTGCGTTCGATCGCAAACGGCGGCGCCGCCCCGGCGGCCCACCATGAAGGAGGAGAGATGGCCAAGCTCCAGAATGCCCTCGCCAAGAAGATCCCGCTGTGGCGGGACGAGATCAGCGCGCTGGTCAAGCAGCACGGGGCGCAGGTGATCAGCGAGGTCACCATCGCGCAGGCCTACGGCGGCATGCGCGGCGTCAAGGGGATGGTCTGCGACACCTCCGAAGTGCCGCCGGACGTGGGCCTGCTGATCCGCGGCACGCCCATCGGCGACCTCGTGGCCAAGACCCCCGAGGACATCTTCTACCTGCTGTGCACGGGCGAATTGCCCAACGCCGCCGACCGCCGGGCCCTGACCGAGGAACTGGGCTCCCGGGCCAAGGTGCCCGCCTACGTGTGGAAGGTCCTCGAGGCGATGCCCAAGGACTCGCACCCGATGTGCATGCTGGACACGGCGATCCTGGCGATGCAGCGCGAAAGCAAGTTCGTCAAGGCCTACAACGCCGGCATGCCCAAGTCCGAGTACTGGAAGCCCACGCTGGAGGACAGCCTCGACCTGCTGGCCCGCATCCCCGGCATCGCGGCCGGCATCTACCGCATGCGGTTCAAGAAGGGTTCGCGCATCGCGCCGAAGAAGGGCCTGGGCTGGGCCGAGAACTACGCGCGCATGCTGGGCGTCCCGGACAAGAGCGGCGAGTTCGCCGACTGCATGCGCCTGTACCTGGTGCTGCACTGCGACCACGAGGGCGGCAACGTTTCGGCCCACACCTGCCACCTGGTGGGCTCGGCCCTGAGCGACGCCTACTACAGCGTCTCGGCGGGCCTGAACGGCCTGGCCGGCCCCCTGCACGGCCTGGCCAACCAGGAATGCCTGGGCTGGGTGCTCGAACTGATGAAGAAGTTCAAGGGCGTGCCCACGGACGAGCAGCTGACCAAGTTCGCCTGGGACACCCTCAACGGCGGCAAGGTCATCCCGGGCTACGGCCACGCGGTGCTGCGGGTGACCGACCCGCGGTTCACCGCCTTCCGCGACTTCGGCATGAAGCACTTCCCGGACGACCCGGTGATGCAGATGGTCAACAAGGTCTTCACCATCGTGCCGGAGGTGCTCAAGGAGCAGGGCAAGGCCAAGAACCCGTGGCCCAACGTGGACGCGGGCAGCGGCGCCCTGCTGTACCACTACGGCCTGCGCGAGTTCGACTACTACACGGTGCTGTTCTCGGTGAGCCGCGCCATGGGCATGCTCTCGCAGCTGGTCATCAACCGCGCCATGGGCTCGCCCATCGAGCGGCCCAAGAGCGTGACCACCGAGTGGATGAAGAAGCAGATCAAGCCGGCCGCGGTCTAGGCACCGTTGCGGCTCCCTGCGCAGGGGCGGCCCGCCGGCGGCGGGCCGCCCCGCTTCATGCCCCCTCCGCGAAGGGTTCAGGGTGCGGCGGCCGTGCTGCCGGCGTCCCGACGGTCCGCCCCCGCGGCCAGCGTGCCGTCCGGCTCGACCACGACGACCTGCGCCGAGTAGCGGTTGGGGGTCTCCTGCACCCGGTGGCCGAGAGCCTCCAGCAGCGCGCGCGCGTCCGGCGACAGGGCGAAAGGCTCGGCCAGGATGCGGTCGGGCAGCCATTGGTGGTGGACCCGTCCGGCGTCCACCGCCTCCTGGGCGTTCATGCCGTGGTCCAGCACGTTGACGATGATCTGCAGCACGGTGGTGATGATGGTGCGTCCGCCCATGGCACCGGCCACCATCACCAGGCGTCCGTCCCGGGTGACGACGGTCGGCGCCATGCTCGAGAGCATGCGCCGGCCGGGGCGGGCCAGGTTCGGCGGGGTGCCGATCAGGCCGTCGCGGTCGGTGAGGCCCGGCCCCGCGTTGAAGTCCCCCATCTCGTTGTTCAGCAGGAACCCGGCCCCGGGCACGACGATGCCCGAACCGTAGCCGTATTCCAGGGTCGTGGTCAGGGCGACGGCGTTGCCCTGCGCGTCGACGACGCTGATGTGGGTGGTCTCGGGGCTCTGCGGCGGCGGCACCGGGCCCGCGCGCGACACCGCCGCGCGCGCCGTGTCGATCGTCGCGCGCTGCGAGTCGGCATAGGCCCGGCCGAGCAGGCGTTCCAGGGGCTGGTCCGGGTTGGCTTCCGGATCCCCGAGCAGGGCCGCGCGGTCGGCGAAGGCCAGGCGCATGGCCTCGACCATGAGGTGCACGGTGCGGGCGGCACCGAAGCCCGAGGCGGCCAGGTCGTACCCCTCGAGGATGTTCAGGGCCTGGATCAGGGTCACGCCCCCGGAACTCGGCGGCGGCATCCCGATCACCTCGCACCCCCGGTAGCTGCCCCGCACCGGCGCGCGGCGCACGGCCCGGTAGGCGGCCAGGTCGGCCCGGGTGACCAGGCCGCCGTGGGCTTCCATCTCGGCGACGAGCAGCCCGGCGGTCTCGCCCGTGTAGAACGCGGCGGGGCCGTCCGCGGCGATCCGCTCGAGGGTGCGGGCCAGCTCGGGCTGCCGCAGCGTGTCCCCCGCGGCC
>JACZKN010000159.1 GCA_014859985.1 Candidatus Krumholzibacteriia bacterium
TTCGTGCGCGCCGCGCCGCCCCTCGCGGCCACCGGGGGCGAAGCGCTGCGCACCGCGCCGCTCGTGGTCGCGGCCGTGCAGGCGGACGTCGCCCTGACCGACAAGTGGGACAAGGCCCGCATCGACTCCACGAAGATCCCCTACGAGACCTTGACCGTGGCGGCGGCGGGCCGCGGCGCGGAGCTCGCGGTCTGGGCCGAGA
Source organism: Candidatus Krumholzibacteriia bacterium (assembly GCA_014859985.1). Classification (GTDB taxonomy): domain Bacteria; phylum Krumholzibacteriota; class Krumholzibacteriia; order LZORAL124-64-63; family LZORAL124-64-63; genus JACZKN01. The sequence continues at coordinate 203 of JACZKN010000159.1, forward strand.
CCGCCATCCCGGCCTACGTGCGCCACGACCCGGAGACGTTGCGCTGGACCCGTGGCGTGATCCGCAAGGCCGGCATCCCCCTTTACACCGGCTTCCCGGACGCCGTGCGCGATCCGGGGGGCGAGGTGCTGACCTTCAACTCCTCGGGCCTGTTCACCGCCGACGGCCTGCTCCAGGACCGCTACGCCAAGCACCACCTGCTGCCCATCGGCGAAGCGATGCCCTTTACCCGCTGGCTGCCGGTGCTGGCCCAGGTGAACGTGGGCCAGGCCGAGTGGACGCCCGGCCCGCCCCCCGAACCCATCGTGCTGGTCACCGACGGCGGCGCCTTTCCCTTCTCGGGCATGATCTGCTTCGAGTCCGTCTTCGGCCACCTGGCGCGCGACGCGGTGCGCCGGGGCAGCCGCTGCCTGATGGTGATCACCAACGACGGCTGGTTCGGCGAGTCGGCCGGCCCCCGCCAGCACGCGGCCATGGCCCGGCTGCGCGCGGTCGAGTGCGGCGTGCCGGTGGTGCGCTCGGCCAACAACGGGATCAGCCTGGTCGGCGACGACCGCGGCCGGGTGCTGGGCGAGCTGGGCCTGGGCCGCCGCGGGACGGTGCAGGCGGCGGTGGCGCCCGGCAGGGCCGACACCCTGTACGTGCGCTGGGGCTCCTGGCCGCTGGCGGCGCTGGCGGTGCTCTGGAGCGCGTTCGTGCTGGGGCGCGGATCCCGCCGCGGGAAGGAACGCCGGTGAGCGCCTCGGCCCATGTCTTCACCTGGTGCCCCCGGTGCCGCGAACGGCTGCAGACCCGTCCCGAAGGCGGCGCCCTGCGCCCCGTCTGCCCCGCCTGCGGCTTCGTCCAGTACCTCAATCCCGCGCCGGGAGCGGGGGTGGTGCTGCTGCGGGGGCGCGAGGTCTGCCTGGTGCGCCGGAAGTTCGAGCCGCGGCGCGGCACCTGGTCCCTGCCCACCGGCTTCATGGAGTGGCAGGAGACGGCGGCCGAGACCGCGGTGCGCGAGGCCCGCGAGGAGACGGGCCTTTACGTGCGGCTGACCGGGCTCTACGCCGTGGAGACGGGCCTGCTGCCGCCGGACCGCCCGGTGCTGGTGGTGTTCTACCGGGCCGAGGAGACCGGCGGGCAGCTGGAGGCCGGCGACGACGCCGACCAGGTGGGGTTCTTCCCGCCCGACGCGCCCCCCGGCCCGGTGGCGTTTGCCGCCCACCGGCGGGTGCTGGAGCGGCTGACCGCCGAGTTGGCCGCAACCCGAAAGGACGACGCGTGAACGACCCCGCGCGCCTGGCGGTGCTGCTCTCGGGCAGCGGCCGCACCCTGGAGAACTTCCTGGCGAAGATCGCGGCGGGCGAGCTGCCGGCCAGGATCGTCGCGGTGGTCGCCAGCCGCGGCGACGTGCGCGGGGTCGAGGTCGCCCGGGACGCCGGCCTGCCCTGCGCGGTGTTCCGCCGCAAGGACCACCCCGACCCGGCCGCCCACAGCGCGGCCATCAACGCCTGGCTGGCTTCCTTCCTGCCGGACATCATCGTCCTGGCGGGCTACCTGTGCTTCTACGTGCCGCCGGCGGGCTTCGCGGGGCCGGTCGTCAACATCCACCCGGCCCTGCTGCCCAAGTTCGGCGGCCAGGGCATGTACGGCGACCGCGTCCACCGCGCCGTGCTCGCGGCGGGGGAGACCGAGAGCGGCTGCACCGTCCACCTGGTCAGCGAGCGGTACGACGAGGGGCGGATCCTGGGCCAGGCCAAGGTGCCGGTGCTGCCCGGGGATGACGAGCACGCCCTGGCGGCGCGGGTGTTCGCCGCCGAGTGCGAACTCTATCCCCGCGTGCTGGCGGAACTGGCCCGCGCCCGGCGCTGATCCGGGCGCGCCCGGCCCCCAACGCGAAGCCCCCCGACCGCGCGGCCGGGGGGCTCCTTTTCGTCGCGGCTCTCCGCCTCAGGTCAGGTTCCCGCAGACGTCGCCCTGGCCGGCCTCGGGGTCGGCAGGATCACCGGTGGTCAGGAAGCGGTGGATGCTGTCGGCCGCCTTGCGCCCCTGGCCCATCGCCAGGATCACCGTGGCGCCGCCGGTGACGATGTCGCCTGCGGCGTAGGTGTCCGGGTAGGAGGTCCGCATCCACGGGTCGATGACGATGGTGCCCTTCTTCGGGTCACGCTTCAGGTCGGGGCAGTCGGCCGTCAGCAGGGGGTTCGGCCCCTGCCCGATGGAGATGACCACCGTGTCGACGGCCCACTCCTTGATCTTGCCCTCGATGGGCACGGGGCGCCGGCGCCCGCTCGCGTCGGGCTCGCCCAGCTCCATCTCCTGGCAGCGGATGGCGCCGACCGCGCCGGTGCCGTCGTCGACGATCTCCACCGGCGAGTGCAGGAGCTGGAAGTCGATCCCCTCCTCTTCGGCGTGGTGGATCTCCTCGATGCGCGCGGGCATCTCCAGGCGGCTGCGCCGGTAGACCAGGTACACCACCTCCGGCCGCAGGCGCTTGGCCGTGCGCGCCGAATCCATGGCGGTGTTGCCGGCGCCGACGACGGCGATGCGCTTGATCTTCTTGACCGGCGTGTCCGCCCGCTCGGGAAACTTGTAGCCGCCCATCAGGTTGACGCGGGTCAGGAACTCGTTGGCGCTGTACACGCCGTTGAGGTTCTCGCCGGGGATGCCCAGAAACCAGGGCAGGCCGGCGCCCGTGCCGATGAAGGTGGCGTCGAAGCGCGCGCGGATCTCGTCCAGGGGCTCGGCCTTGCCCACCGGGTAGTTCATGACGAACTTGACGCCCATCTCCTTCATGCCGTCGATCTCGCGCACGAGGATCTCCTTGGGCAGCCGGAACTGGGGGATGCCGTAGAAGAGCACGCCGCCCGGCTTGTGCAGGGCCTCGAACACCGTCACGTCGTGGCCCTTCTGGGCCAGGTCGCTGGCCGCGGTCAGGCCCGCCGGGCCCGAGCCGATGATGGCGACCTTCTTGCCCGTGGGCGCGGCGCAGACGGGCGTGATGGTGAGGTCGTGCTCCATGGCGTAGTCGCCCAGGAAGCGCTCGACCCGGCCCACGCCGCCGGGCTCGCGGCCCTTGTCCGGCTTGTTCAGGGTGCAGACCAGCTCGCACTGGTCCTCCTGGGGGCAGACGCGCCCGCAGATGGCCGGCAGGAAGTTCTTCTCCTTGATCTTGCGCAGGGCGTCCTCGAAGCGCCGCTCGCCCACCAGGGCCAGGAACGCCGGGATGTCGATGCCCACGGGGCAGCCGCGCACGCAGGGCTTGTCCTTGCACTGGATGCAGCGCAGGGCCTCCAGCGTGGCCTCGTTCTCGTCGTAGCCCAGGGGCACTTCCTCGAAGTTGAAGATGCGGTCCTGGGGCGCCTGCTCGCGCATGGGCACCTTGGTCTTCGCCTTGTTGATGTCCCTCTTCTTCGGCTTGTCCACGTCGCTCATGGGCCGGTCCTTTCAGGCCTGACGGTCGAGGGCGCGGGCGGCCTCGTCCATCTTGCAGCGGTGGTGGTGGTCGAGCGACGCGCGCTCCTCGGGCTTGTAGTAGCTGAGGCGGGTGATCAGCTCGTCGAAGTCGGTCTGGTGGCCGTCGAACTCGGGGCCCTCGACGCAGGCGAACCGCGTCTTGCCGCCCACGGTCACGCGGCAGGCGCCGCACATGCCCGTGCCGTCGACCATGATGGGGTTGAGCGAGGCCTGGGTGGGGATGCCGTGCGGGGCGGTGGTCCGGCAGACGAACTTCATCATGACCACCGGGCCGATGGTGATGACCTCGTCGATCTTCTCGCCGCTGTCGATCAGGTCGTCCAGGGCGTGGGTGACCATGCCCTTGCGCCCGTAGCTGCCGTCGTCGGTGGTGACGATCACCTGGTCGGCGATCGCGCGGATCTCGTCCTCGAGGATCAGCAGCTCCTTCGTGCGGGCGCCCAGGATGGCGATCACCTTGTTGCCCGCCTGCTTCAACGCCTGCACCTGGGGCCAGACCACCGCGTTGCCGATGCCGCCGCCCACGCAGACGACCGTCTTGCCCGTGGGGATCTCCGTGGGCTTGCCCAGCGGCCCGGCCAGGTCGTGGATCTCGTCGCCCACGTCCAGGGCGTTGAGCATTTCGGTGGTCTTGCCCACCTCCTGGGCCACGATGGTGATCGTGCCCCTGGCCGGGTCGCGGTTGGCGATGGTCAGGGGGATCCGCTCGCCCTCGTCGTTGACCCGCAGGATGATGAACTGGCCGGCCTTGCCCCGCTTGGCGATGTGGTCGGCCTCGATCTCGAAAAGCCAGGTCTTGGGGGCGAGCTCCCTGGCGGTGACGATCCTGTTACCCACGGCAGGCTCCTTGGGGCTGGGCGGGGCCGGGCCCCGCGAAGCGCGGTGACGTCTGCCGGCGGGCTCTGGGGCACCGGTTCCGGCCCGCCAAAGGTAGGTTGCAGGATCTTGAAATCAAGTTTGCGATATTATGATAATGATATGTATTATCATGGTTTGCCCCGATCGGTCGGGGGGCGAATGCAAGGGCCGAACCCTTGCCGCCTGCGGATCGGGGGGAACGATCCTGCAGTCTGCGCGGCCCGGGCCGGCCCTTGTCGTGGCGGCGGTCCGTGGCATCCTGCACGGCCGCCGGGTCCTGCCCGCTACCCGTGCAGGGAGCGTGCCGTCCGGGGCGTCCTTGACGAGGCGCGCGCGGGACTTATCCTACGGAAAGCACTCGCCCCGACCATCGCCCAGCGGCCCCGCCAGGAGGATCCCATGGTTCCGAAGGCTCCGAAGGCTCCGAACGCTCCGAACGCTCCGAACGCTTCCATCACCCCCCTGATCCGCGAACTCCTGGTCCAGATCGGCGAGGACCCCGGGCGGGAGGGCCTGCTCGAGACGCCCGAACGGGTGGCCCGGGCCTGGGGCGAGATCGCCGGCGGCTACGCCCAGGACCCGGGGCAGATGGTGCGGGGAGCCCTCTTCCGGGCCGAGGGCAAGGAGATGATCGTGGTCAACGACATCGACTTCTACAGCATGTGCGAGCACCACATGCTGCCGTTCTTCGGCAAGGCCCACGTGGCCTACATCCCCAACGACAAGATCGTCGGCCTGTCCAAGATCGCCCGGGTGGTGGAGGCCTACGCCCGCCGCCTGCAGGTCCAGGAGCGGATGACCGCCCAGATCGCCACCTGCCTGATGGAGAACCTGCAGCCCCTGGGGGTGGCCGTGGTGCTGCACGCCCAGCACCTGTGCATGATGATGCGCGGCATCCAGAAGCAGAACTCCTACGCCGTGACCAGCGAGATGCTGGGCGCCTTCAAGGACCGCTCCAAGACCCGGGCCGAGTTCCTGACCCTCATCGGCGAGCGCCCCTGAGCGCGGCGCCGCGTCAGGCCTGTTCGGCCAGCCACCTTTCCGCTTCCATGGCGGCCATGCAGCCGGTCCCTGCCGAGGTGACGGCCTGGCGGTAGACGTGGTCCTGCACGTCGCCGGCGGCGAAGACCCCGGGGATCTCGGTGGCGGTGACGTTCGGCCGGGTGATCAGGTAGCCGTTCTCGTCCGTCGGCAGCTGGCCCTGCAGGAAGGCCGTGTTGGGGATGTGGCCGATGGCGATGAAGCAGCCGGTCACCGGCAGTTCGGACGTCGATCCGTCCACGGTGTCCTGCAGGACCAGGGCCCTGAGGCTGCCCTGGGCGTCGGGCACGTAGCGCTCGACCACCTTGTTCCAGGCCACCTCGATCTTCGGGTTCCTCAGGGCCCGGTCCTGCATGATCCGGCTGCCGCGCAGCTCGTCCCGGCGGTGGATCAGGGTCACCTTGCTGGCGAAGTTGGTCAGGAAGGTGGCCTCCTCCAGGGCGGTGTCGCCGCCGCCGACGACGGCGATGTCCTGGCCGCGGAAGAAGAAGCCGTCGCAGGTGGCGCAGGCGGACAGTCCCTTGCCCATGAATTTCGGCTCGTCCGGCAGATCGAGCCAGCGGGCCCGGCTGCCGGTGGCCAGGATCACCGCGTCGGCGGTGCAGGTGCCCTTGGCGGTGGTCAGGGTGAAGGGGCGCCGCTGCAGGTCGATCCGCGTGACCGTCTCGCTCCTGATCTCGGTGCCGAAGCGCACGGCCTGGGCCTTGAACTTCTCCATCAGCTCCGGGCCCATGATGCCGTCGGGGAAGCCGGGGTAGTTCTCCACGTCCGTGGTGATGGTCAGCTGCCCGCCGGGCTGGTCGCCCTCGAACAGGACGTTCTGCAGGTTGGCGCGGCTGAGGTAGAGGCCGGCGGTGAAGCCGGCGGGGCCGGAGCCGACAATGGCCGTCCGGTAGTGGACACGCTCGCTCATGGGCGGGATCTCCGTTCCGGCGGCGGGGCCGCCCGGCGGGGTGGGGGCCCCCGGACGGAGGCCGCAGCGTCGTCTTCAACCCGGCAAGTGTTAGTCCCGGGCGGGGGTTCTGTCAACCGGGGGCCGGCGGGACCGGCCCGGGACCCGCCGGGCCGGCCGCCCGTGTCCGGCCAAAATCTCCCCGCCGCGCCTTGACGAACCGCCCGGCGCGGGCTTATCATACGCGCTTACGCTTCAGCACCCGGGAGGCGGACGTCTCCCCGGCGGTTTGTTGTGCGTGCCCGCCGGTCGGGCGCGCCGCCTTGCCTGGTCCGGACCGGTTCCGGACCACCATCCGAGCCCGCGGAGAGAACGCGATGTACGCAGTGGTGAAGATCAGCAAGCAGCAGTTCCGGGTCAGCCCCGACCTCACGCTGCAGGTGCCCCTGATGGCCAACGAGGTCGGCGACCAGCTGACCTTCGACGAGGTCCTGCTCCTGGCCGACGGCGACGACGTGAAGGTCGGCGCCCCCACCGTGGCCGGCGCGACGGTCGCCGCCGAGGTCGTGGGCCACGGCCGCAGCCGCAAGATCATCGTCTTCAAGAAGAAGCGCCGGAAGAACTACCGCCGCAAGAACGGGCACCGTCAGCCCTACACCGAGATCAGGATCACCGGGATCAGCGCCTGAGCGCGGCCGGACCCCGAGACAAGGAGCACGACGATGGCGCACAAGAAAGCAGGCGGCAGCACCCGCAACGGCCGCGACAGCAACGCGCAGAACCTGGGCGTCAAGCGCTTCGGGGGCCAGGAGGTCCTGGCCGGCACGATCATCGTGCGGCAGCGCGGCACCCGCATCCACCCGGGCAGGAACGTGGGCAAGGGCGGCGACGACACCCTGTTCGCCCTGGTGGACGGCACGGTCGTCTTCGAGAACTTCCGCGGCACCAAGAAGCGGGTCAGCATCCAGCCGGTCTGACCGTGGCCGCGAGGGATTCCCCGGAAGCCCGCCCCCGACCCGGGGCGGGCTTCCCTCGTGCAGGCGGCAGGCGGGCAGGCGGCAGGTAAGGAGGACGCGGTGGACAGCAGCGGCAAGGAGCGGGTGCTGGTGGTCGTCCCCGCGCGCTGGGGCTCGAGCCGGTTCCCCGGCAAGGCCCTGGCCGACCTGCAGGGGCGGCCCCTGGTGGTGCGGGTCATGGAGAACGCGGTGCGCATGGTCACGGCCGACCGGGTCGTCACGGCCACCGACGACGAGCGGATCGCCGCGGCGGTCAGGGCCGCGGGCTTCGAGGCGGAACTGACGGGGACCCACCCCACCGGCACCGACCGCATCGGCGAGGTGGCCGGGCGCGACCCGGCCGGGATCGTGGTCAACCTGCAGGGGGACGAGCCCCTGCTCGACCCGGCGGTGGCCGACCGGCTGGTCGAGGCCCTGCGCGGGGATCCGGCGGCCGGAGCCGCCACCTGCGGCCATCCCTTCGCCGACCCGGGCGCCTGGCGCGATCCCAACCAGGTCAAGGTCGTCTGCGACGGCGCCGGCCGGGCTTTGTACTTTTCCCGCGCCCCGATACCCGGTATCTTCCCGGGGTCGGCTCCGGCCGCCTTTGCCCACGCCCTGCGCCACATCGGGATCTACGCCTTCCGGCGCGCCGTGCTGGAGCGCTTCCTGGCCCTCGCGCGCACCCCCCTGGAGCAGACCGAGGGCCTGGAACAGCTGCGGCTGCTGGAGCACGGGGTGGCGATCCGGGTGCTTACGGTGGCCGGCGCCGCCCTGGGCGTGGACACGCCGGCGGACCTGGAGGAGGTGCGCCGACGCTGGCGCGACCGCGGCTGACCCGTGCACCGACACCGCCGCGCCCGGCGCGGCCGAAAGGACGAGATGGCCAAGTACGTGTTCGTCACCGGCGGCGTGGTCTCCGCGCTGGGCAAGGGGATCGCCTCGGCGTCCTTGGGCAACCTGCTGAAGGCCCGGGGCCTGAAGGTGATCCTGCAGAAGTTCGACCCGTACCTGAACGTCGATCCCGGCACCATGAGCCCGTTCCAGCACGGCGAGGTCTTCGTGCTCGAGGACGGCGCCGAGTGCGACCTGGACCTGGGCCACTACGAGCGCTTCACCGACGTGAACCTCTCCCAGATCAACAACCTCACCAGCGGCCGGGTCTACGAGACCATCCTGGCGAACGAGCGCAAGGGCGAGTACCTGGGCCGCACCGTGCAGGTCATCCCCCACGTGACCGACGAGATCAAGCGCCGCATCAAGCTGCCGGCGAAGCTGGACCCCACGGTCGACGTGGTGATCACCGAGATCGGCGGCACCGTGGGCGACATCGAGAGCCTGCCCTTCCTGGAGGCCATCCGCCAGTTCCGCCTGGAGTGCCCGCCCGAGGACACCGCCTCGGTGCACCTGACGCTGGTGCCCTACATCGAGACCGCCGGCGAGATCAAGACCAAGCCCACCCAGCACTCGGTGGCCGAGCTGCGTTCGATCGGCATCCAGGCCGATTTCCTGATCTGCCGCGCCCGCCAGCTGATCGGCGAGGACGCCCGGCGCAAGATCGCCCTGTTCTGCAACCTGCCGCCGGAGCGGGTCTTCGACGGCCAGGACGTGCGCTCCATCTACGAGGTGCCGCTGAACTACCACCAGCAGCGCATGGACGAACTGCTGTGCGAGCGCTTCCGCCTGGAGACGCCCCAGCCGGACCTGTCCGAGTGGGGCCGCATGGTCAAGCTCATCGTCAACCCGCCGGACCACGTGCGCATCGCCATCGTGGGCAAGTACGTCGAGTTGAAGGACGCCTACAAGAGCATCACCGAGGCCTTCATCCACGCCGGCATCCCCAACCACGTGGCGGTGGAGCAGGTGTGGGTGGATTCCGAGTCGCTGGAGGGCGAGGAGGTGGGGGACCGCCGCCTGGCGGAGATCTTCGGCGGCTGCCACGGCGTGCTGGTGCCCGGCGGTTTCGGCGACCGGGGCATCCAGGGCAAGGTGCGCGCGGTGCGCTTCGCCCGGGAGAACAGCGTGCCGTTCCTGGGCATCTGCCTGGGCCTGCAGTGCGCCATGATCGAGATGGGCCGCAACCTGGTGGGCCTGGAGCGGGCGGGCAGCGCCGAGTTCGATCCGGACAGCCCCCACCCGGTGATCCACCTGATGGAGACCCAGAAGGGCATCAAGAACCTGGGCGGCACCATGCGCCTGGGGGCCTGGCCCTGCCTGATCACGCCCGGCACCCTGGCCGAACGCTGCTACGGCCGGCGCGAGATCAGCGAGCGCCACCGGCACCGCTACGAGGTGAACAACGACTACCGTGAGCGCTTCGCCACAGCGGGCGTCGTCTTCTCCGGCACGAGCCCCGACGGCCGGCTGGTGGAGATCCTCGAGCTGCCGGGCCACCCGTTCTTCATCGCCGTGCAGTTCCACCCCGAGCTGAAGTCCCGGCCCAACCGGCCCCATCCCCTGTTCCGCGCGTTCGTCGCCGCCGCCCTGGCCCACCAGGGTGCCGAGCGGAATGCGGCCGAGGCCACGTCGTGAGCGCCGCGGTCCCGGTCACGGTCGGCGACCGCCTGGTCGGCGCCGGGCAGCCGCTGTACGTGATCGCCGGTCCCTGCGTGCTCGAGGACCCGGACGAGATGCTGGCGACGGCCGGGCAGCTGGCCGCCGTCTGCGACCGATTGGGCCTCGGCTTCTGCTTCAAGTCCAGCTTCACCAAGGACAACCGCACCAGCAGCGGCAGCTACCGGGGCCCGGGCCTGCAGGAGGGTCTGCGCCTGCTCGAGCGCATCGGCGGGGCCGTGGGCGCGCCGGTGCTGACGGACATCCACCACCCCGCAGAGGCGGACGCCGTGGCCCAGGTGGCGGAGATCCTGCAGATCCCCGCCTTCCTCTGCCGCCAGACCTCCCTGCTGGAGGCCGCGGGCCGCACCGGCAAGGTGGTCAACATCAAGAAGGGCCAGTTCCTGGCGGCGGGGGACATGGCCCACGCCGCGGCCAAGGTGCGGTCCGCCGGCGGGGAGCGCGTGCTGATGACCGAGCGGGGCTCGTTCTTCGGCTACCGCGACCTGGTGGTGGACTTCCGCTCCACCGGGATCATGCGCCAGGCCGGCTTCCCCGTGGTGTTTGACGCCACCCACAGCGTCCAGTCCCCCGGCAGCACCGGCACCACCACCGGGGGCACCCCCGCAATGATCCCTCTTCTGGCCCGCTGCGGCGTGGCCGCCGGGGCGGACGCGGTCTTCCTGGAGGTGCATCCGGAGCCGGCGCGCGCCCTCAGCGACGCCGGCAGCCAGCTGCCCCTGGACACCTTCGCGATCCTGGTCGCGCAGCTGGCCCGTTTCCGGGAACTGCACAACGAGGTCGGCGGATGAGCGCCCCGGTCGCCGCACCCTGGCCGCCCCGCAGCGACGACGCCTACCGGCAGCAGGCCGAGGCGGTGCTGGGCCCGGCGCTGGCCGACCGCTTCGCCGCGGTGGACCTGCTGGTCCTGGACGCCGACGGGGTGCTCACCTCCGGCGCCATGTACTACGGGCCCCGGGGCGAGGCCCTGAAGGCCTTCCACAGCCACGACGGCCTGGGCCTGGTGATGGCCCGGGTGGCCGGCCTCAAGCGGGCGGTGCTGACGGGGCGCGACAGCGCCATCGTGGCCCGCCGCTGCGCCGAGCTGCGCTTCGACGCGGTCAAGCTGGGCCGCTTCGACAAGCTGGCCGCCCTGGCCGAGATCCTGCAGGAGACCGGCTGCGCCGCCGGGCGCACCCTCTACGTGGGCGACGACCTGATCGACGTGCCGGCCATGGACGCGGTCGGCCTGGCGGTCTGCGTGCCCGCCGCGCCGGCGGAGGTGCGCGAACGCTGCGCCTGGACCACCGCCGCGTCCGGCGGCCAGGGCGCCGTGCGCGAGGTCACCGACCTCGTGCTCAAGGCCTCCGGCCGCTACGGCCTGGCCCTGACCCGCCTGGCGGACCAGGCCTGGCGGCCCACGCCCCCGGAACTGGCCTCGGACGAGACGGGCCAGAACCCCCCGCAGGAGATCCAGTGATGCAGGACCCGCGCCCCGCACCTCGCCCGCTCGACGACGCCGCCATCCTCGAGCTGGGCCGCGCCGCCTTCGCCCAGGAGGCGGCGGCCCTGGCGTCCATCGGCGCCGGCCTGTCCCCGGCGTTCCCCGCGGCCGTGCGCCTGCTGGCGGACTGCCAAGGCCAGGTCCTGGTCACGGGCCTGGGCAAGTCGGGCCTCGTGGCGCGCAAGCTGGCCGCCACCCTGACCAGCACCGGCACGCCCAGCCACTTCATCCACCCGGTGGAGGCCGCCCACGGCGACCTGGGGATCGTGCGCGGGTCCGACCTGGTGATCGCGCTGAGCCGCAGCGGCAGCAACCCGGAGGTGGTGGGGCTGGTGGCCCGCTGCCGCCAGTTCGGGATGCGGGCCATCGCGATCACCGGCGCGCCCGGCAGCGAACTGGCCCTGGCCGCGGACCTGGTGCTGCCGGTGCCCATCGCCCGGGAGGCCTGCCCCCTGGACCTGACCCCCACCACCAGCGCCGTGGCCGCCATGGCCATGGGCGACGCCCTCTGCGTGGCCCTGATCACCCTGCGCGGCTTCCGGAGCGAGGACTTCGCCATGTTCCACCCCAGCGGGGTGCTGGGCCGGCGGCTGCTGGTGCGGGTGGCCGAGCTGATGCACACGGGGGACGAGCTGCCGGTGGTCTCGCACCGGCTGACCCTGCGCGAGTCCCTGCCCGAGATCGTGGGCAAGCGCCTGGGCGGGACCTGCGTGGTGGACGACCAGGGCCGCCTCGCCGGCCTGTGTGTCGACGGCGACATCAAGCGCATCCTCCTGGAGCGCAGCGATGCCCTGGACCGGCCCATCACCGAGACCATGAACCCCGCGCCCACCACCATCGCCCCCGAAACCCTGGCCCTGAGCGCCCTGCGGATCATGGAGCAGCGGGCCGAGGGGCCGGTCACCCTGCTGATCGTCACCGACCCCGAAGGGCGGCCCGTGGGGCTGCTGCACATCCATGACGTGCTGCGGGCCGGGCTGCTCTGATGGCGGCTTGTAGTCCATAACTCCCGTAGAAACAGCAAATTATCGGTTTGGCACAGATCATGCTTGACGCAGCCCCCGGCCGTGGACCAAGCTTGGGTCGCGGGTGGGTTGCAGCCGTCGAGCCGTGCCCGCACTGCCAGGAGGAACGGTGACCGAGGCCAGGCTGCCCCGCTGGCGCCGCTGGCGGCGGCGCGGCTACTACCTGTTGACGGTCGGCCTGGTGGCCGTCGTCGGCCGGGCACCGCTTGGCACGGGTCGCGCCCTGGGCCGGCTGCTGGCCCGGGCGGCGCTGGGGCTGCGAC
>JACZKN010000026.1 GCA_014859985.1 Candidatus Krumholzibacteriia bacterium
AGTGGGGGCCCCCGGTGCCGTGGAAGCGGCAAACGGGGTTGGGGCAGAAGGGCGGGCGCCAGTCGGGGTGGTGCTGTTGGGGGGTGAACATGGCCGGGCCGGTTGCAGGGACCGGGCCGGACACATTTTAAGCGGCACAACCCAAATACTGACGGGCGGGGCGCTGGCGTCCCGGCAGGGGCTGTGCGATCCTAGGCTAGGGCGCCCGAGGTCGCGGCGCCGTCGTGTCCGTGCCGCTGCCCGAGGAAGCGCCGCCATGCCCACGTTCGACCGCGGCAAGGTCAGTATCGAGGTCGACGGGCAGGGCTACCTCGTCGATTTCGACCGGTGGGACGAGACCGTCGCCGCGGCCTTGGCTGCCGACGAGGGGATCGCCGCCCTGACCGACCATCACTGGGTCGTCATCCGCTTCCTGCGCGCGTTCCAGACCGAGAAGGGCACCGCGCCGATGGTCCGCGTGCTCTGCCGGGAGACAGGCCTGAGCCTGCAGCGCATCTACGACCTGTTTCCCGGCGGACCGGCCAAGTGCGCGTGCCGGGTGGCGGGGCTGCCGAAGCCCGATTCCTGCGTCTGATCCCCGGCCTTCTAGACTTGGCAGTCCGGGCAGTACACGCTGGTGCGGCCCGCCACCGTCGTCTTCGCCAGCGCGCCGCCGCACGCGCGGCACGGTTCGCCCGCCCGCCCGTACACCCGCAGCTGGCGCCGGAAGTTGCCGGGCTTGCCGTAGAAATCGGTGAAGTTCAGGAAGGTGGTGCCGCCGTGGTCGATGGCCAGGCGCAGCACCTGCCTGGCCCGGCGCAGGATCTCGCGCAGGGTCGCGTCGTCCAGGGCGGCCGCCGGGGTCGTGGGCCGCACCCCCGCCAGGAACAGGCACTCGTCCACGTAGATGTTGCCCAGGCCGCTGGCCACGCCCTGGTCCAGCAGCACCGCCTTGATGGGCGCGGTGCGCGACCCCACGCGGCGGCGCCACTCGGGCCAGCGCACCGCCAGCATGTCCGGGCCCACGTGGGCCAGGGCGGCCGGCGCGAGCGGGTCCTCGACCAGGGTCAGGCGCCCGAACTTGCGCACGTCGCGGTAGTGCACCGGCAGGCCCTCGAAGTCGAAGCTCACGTGCACGTGCTTGTCGGGCCGGTAGCCGTCCAGGATGAAGATCTGGCCGGTCATGCGCAGGTGGATCATCAGGTGGGCCGGGTCGTCGCCGCCGTCACGGGCGAAGCTGGCGATCATGTACTTGCCGCGGCGGTGCACGTCGACCAGGCGCTTGTCCAGCAGCGCCCTGCGCGTGGTGCGCAGGGGCTGGTCCAGGACGCCGGCGAACGGCGCCTCGAGCCCGGTCAGGCGACGGCCGGCCAGGTTCTGCCGCAGCGCGCGCGCGACGCTCTCGACCTCGGGCAGTTCGGGCACGCTACATCCCCCGGGCCTTCTCGACCGCGGCGTAGGCCTGGTTGATGGCCTTCATCTTGTCCTCGGCGAACTTCGTGAAGTCGTCGCTCATGCCCTTGGAGGCCAGCACGTCCGGGTGGTACTCCTTGGCCAGCTTGCGGTAGGCCTTCTTGACCTCGGCGTCCGTGGCCGCGGGGGCGACGCCCAGGGTGGCGTAGGCCGCGTCGAGGTTGGCGGTGGGGTTGAACATGGCCATGGCCTCGTCGTAGTCGCGGGACGACAGGCCCAGCTCGCGAGAGATGGAGCGGATCAGGCGCTCCTCGGCGTGCTGCAGGCCGCCGTCGGCCATGGCCACCGAGGCCAGCAGAGAGACGAGGTCGCGCATGCGGGCGGGCTGGTGGCCGAGGATCTGGCGGATCTGGCGGGCGAAATCCTCGGCAGGGATGTCGGAATCCCGCGCCTGGTTGAAGATCCTGGCCGCCATGCGGCGTTCTGCGGCTGGCATGCCGAGATTGCTGGCCAGGAAGGCGTCGAAGCGCCGCACCTCGGCCGCCGTGACCCGGCCGTCGGCCTTGGCCACCTTGGCGGCCAGGCTGATGACCGCGGTCAGGAAGGCGCGCTGGGCCTGGACGGGGTCGTAGAAATGGGGCCGGGGACCGCCGCGGCCCGGGTACCCGCCACCGAAGCCCGGCCGCGGGCCGGCGCCCACCCCGGGGTGGGGCGCGACGCCGCCCATGTCCTCGCCGATGTTCGAACCGATGGCGCCGCCGATGATGGCGCCCAGGGGGCCGCCGAATCCCCAGCCCAGCACCCCGCCGATGATCGTGCCCAGCAAACCCATGCGCCGTCCTTCTGCCTGTCGTGCGGTCCGCCGCCGGGCGGCAGGACCCCTGCAACGCCGGCGCGACCCGAAAGTTACCGGCCGGGACAGTAAATATTCAAGCGGACGTGTCCGCCGCCGAATGATCTGGAGCAATCAACCCGCCGCTCGCCACCGGCCGGTCCCCCCCGGTGCAACCGAAAGTGCGACAGCGATGCGCATCCTCGTGGTCGAAGACGATTTCATCAGCCGCCGGCTGCTCTGCCGCTACCTCGAGTCCTTCGGCGAGTGCGACGTGGCGGTCAACGGCAACGAGGCCCTGGCCGCCCTGCGCCAGGCCCTGGACGCCGGCGTCCCCTACGACCTGGTCTGCCTGGACATCATGATGCCCGGGTTGTCGGGCCAGGAGACCCTGCAGGAGCTGCGCAAGCTGGAGGTCGCCCGCGGCGTCGCCGCCCGCACCAAGGTGATCATGACCACCGCCCTGGAGGACCAGGAGTCGGTGGCCAAGGCCTTCGCCGCCCAGGCCGACGGCTACGTCACCAAGCCCGTGGACAAGCGCCGGTTCATCGAGACACTGAGGGAACTGGGCCTCGAGCCCGCCAGGCAGGCCTGAACGCCGGCGCCGCCGGTCCGAAGGGGAGCAGCCATGAAGCGCATCCTGATCGCCGACGACGACGCCAGCATCCGCCGGCTGTTGGAGGGTGCTCTGGCCCCCCTGGCCGCGGAACTCCACTTCTGCAGCGACGGCCTGCACGCCATGGACGCGCTGCGCTGCAACGGGGCCTACGACCTGCTGATCACCGACGTGAAGATGCCCGTCATGGACGGCCGCCAGCTGGTGACCGCCGTGCTCGCCGATGCCGACCTGGCGGGGATGCCCATCCTCGTCACCTCGGGCATCGTCAGCGGGCGGGAGGTCACCGACCTGCTGCACGCGGGGGTGTGCGGGTTCCTGGCCAAGCCCCTGAACCTGGCGGCGGTGCGCAGCGACGTGTCCGCCTGCCTGGGGGGGATCTTCTCGCCCGCGGTGTGATCCCGACTTGCGATCGTCCAACCGCGTCCTGCCATTGGCATTCCGCTGCTCCTTGCCCTATTCTGGCGGTTGGCG
This sequence comes from Candidatus Krumholzibacteriia bacterium, assembly GCA_014859985.1. Taxonomy (GTDB): domain Bacteria; phylum Krumholzibacteriota; class Krumholzibacteriia; order LZORAL124-64-63; family LZORAL124-64-63; genus JACZKN01. The sequence goes on from JACZKN010000026.1 coordinate 3,315, forward strand.
CCGCGCCTGCTTGCGCCCGCCGGAAAGGACACCCCGCTCCGCCATGAGCCACCGCATCGCCCGCCACGCGCGGCCCGCAGCCCCGGACGCCCCCGCCGGCGGCGCACCCGTCGAGCGCAGCGCCATCGACGACCGCTACAAGTGGCGGTTGGATCGCATCTTCCCCGATTGGGCGGCCTGGGAGGCCTGCTACGCCCAGGTGGAGGCGGCCCTGCCCGGCCTGGCCGCCCTGCAGGGCACCCTGGCCACGTCCGGCGCGGCGCTGCTGGCCGCCGTCGAGGCCATCCACACCGCCCGCCGCAAGCTGGAGCAGGCCCTGGTCTACGCCGGCATGAAGAACGACGAGGACACCCGCATCGGCGAGAACACGGCGCGCCGGGGCAGGGTCTCCAGCCTGGCGGTGCGCTTCAGCGAGGCCGTCTCCTGGTTCGACGCCGAGGTGCTGGCCATGGACGAGGGGCGCCTGGCCGCCCTGCAGGCCCAGGAGGCGGGCCTCGGAATCTACGCCCATTTCTTCGCCGACATCCAGCGGGCGCGGGCCCACACCCTGCCCGCGGAGCAGGAGGCGCTGCTGGCCGCGGCCGGGCTCATGTCCCGGGGCGCGAGCCAGGTCTTCGGCGCCTTCGACAACGCCGACCTGGTGTTCCCCTCGGTCAAGGGCGAAGGCGGCGAGCCGGTGGTCCTGACCAAGGCGCGCTACCAGAAGCTGATGAAGTCCCCCGACCGCCGGGTGCGCCGGGACGCCTACGCGGCCTTCCTGGACGCCTACGGCGCCCTGAAGAACACCCTGGCGGCCAACATGGACGCCAACGTGAAGAACCACCTGTTCTTCGCCGAGGCCCGCCGCCACGAGGGTTGCCTGGAGGCCGCCCTGCACCCGGACGCGGTGCCGCCGTCGGTGTTCCACGCGCTGGTCGAGACGGTGTCGGCCCACACCGCGACCATCCACCGCTACACGGCCCTGAAGAAGCGGGTGCTGGGCCTGGACCCGCTTCACGAGTACGACCTGGCGGTGCCGCTCTTTCCCGCGGGCGAGTTCAAGTTCGACTACGACCGGGCCTGCGCGGTGATGCTCGAGGCCTTCCGGCCGCTGGGCGACGAGTACGTGGCCACGGTCAAGGGCGGCATCGAGGGCGGCTGGATCGACGTGCACGAGAGCGCGGGCAAGCGCGGCGGCGGCTACAGCAACGGCGTCTACGACACGCCGCCGTTCATCCTGCTGAACTGGTCCGACCAGCTGGGCGACAGCTTCACCCTGGCCCACGAGCTGGGGCACTCCATGCACACCTTCCTGGCGGCCAGGCACCAGCCCTACGTGTACGGCGACTACCCCATCTTCACGGCCGAGGTGGCGTCGACCTTCAACGAGCTGCTGCTGATGGACCACCTGCTGAAGCAGGGCACCGACCGCCAGCGGCTGCTCTACCTGCTGGACTACCACCTCTCCCAGATCAACAGCACGGTGTTCCGGCAGACGATGTTCGCCGAGTTCGAGCTGCGCATCCACCGGCAGGGCGAGGCGGGCGAAACCCTGACGGCCGACTCCCTGGGGGCCCTCTACGACGGGATGCTGGGCAAGTACTGGGGCCCGGACGTGGTGTTCGACCCGGCGCGCAGCCCGCTGACCTGGTCGCGTATCCCCCACTTCTTCTACAACTTCTACGTCTACCAGTACGCCACGGCGTACGCGGCGGCCGTCGCCCTCTCGCGCCGGGTGCTGGCCGGGGGCGAGGCCGAGCGGGAACAATACCTGGACATCCTGCGTTCCGGCTCGAGCCGCTACCCGGTCGAGACCATCGCCCTGGGCGGTGTGGACATGACCTCGTCCCGTCCCCTGGAGGACGTGGTGGCCCTGTTCGGCGAACTGGTCGACCGGGTCGAGAGCCTGCTCGACCGGCCCCGCAACGACAACCCCGGAGATGCGACATGAACGTGCGTGCGGCGCTGCCGTCGGTCCTGGTGCTGCTGTTGGCCTCCGCTGCCTGGGGGCAGCAGGTGGGCGGCACCGGCGAGAACCGGCCCGAGCTGATCACCGAACCCTACGCCTACGTCAGCGACCAGGGGAGGTTCAAGGTCACCTGGCCCGGCGGCTGCGGCGAACTGGTGCGGCGCGACAGGATCGAGAACCCCGAAGCGGATCTTCCCCTGCAGATCCAGGTCTTCAACGTCTACTGCGACCGGGACCGGCAGCACGGCGTCGGCAGTTCCGTGACGGTCCTGTGGAACCTCCAAGGCGAGGACGGCGGATTGCCCGGCCCGGAGCAGGTGGTCCCGCGCATGGAGAACCAACTCAAGACCCTCGGCGTGGTCATCGCCAAGCAGCGGCCCATCCGGCGGGACCTGGCCGACGGCACCCGGATCGAGGGCCTCGAGATCCTGGCCACCGAACCGGAGGGCCCGGGCGAGGCCTGGATGCGGGGCCTGGTGCACGGGGGCGACGTCTACATCCTGGCGGCCTGGAACATCAACGGGGGGCTGTTCACCGCTCCCGAGTACGTGGACTTCTTCAACTCCTTCGAACCGCTGGTCGAGTGACGCCCGCCCGGCCGGGCGAAAGGAACACGCGGTCATGATCAAGATCCGGCGTCAGCCGAAGCGGAAGACCGCCGCGCGCGCGGCGGTCTTCGTCGTTGGTGCGGTCGCCCTGGCGGCCGCGGCGGGGCTCGCCCAGGACCCGCCCCTGAAGGACACGGTTGCGCAGGCCGTCTCGGCCCGGGCCGCCACCCAGCAGCAGCAGGACGCCTGGGCTGCCGAGCGC
>JACZKN010000160.1 GCA_014859985.1 Candidatus Krumholzibacteriia bacterium
TCGCTGAAGGCCTCGGCCTGGGCGCGCAGCCGCTCGAGCAGGTCCGGCGCCAGGTCGACCATGGGTGCCAGCTCCGACAGCAGCACCCGCGACTCGAAGCGGCAGTACTCCACCACGCTCGCCTCCAGCAGGATGCGCGGCTGCGTGCTGCGGTGGATGCGCTCGAAGTGCAGGCCCGCCCGCTCGATCAGCGCCAGCAGGTCCTGCTCGCTGAAGGCCTCGGCCTGGGCGCGCAGCCGCTCGAGCAGGTCCGGCGCCAGGTCGACCATGGGTGCCAGCTCCGGGTCCACCCGCAAGAGCAGCAGGTTGCGGAAATTGGTCACCAGGCCGCGGGCGAAGCCGTCCAGGCTCTCGCCGCCCGCAGCCAGTCCCTCCACCAGGCGCAGGCCGCGGGCCGGGTCCCGCGCGATCACCGCATCGTTCAGTTCCAGGAACAGCTCGGACCGCACGAGCCCGAACGCCTCGACCACGGCCTGCTCGTCGATCTCCCCGTCGGCGCCGGCGATCACCTGGTCCAGCAGGCTCAGGCCGTCGCGCACGCTGCCCTCGGCCATGGACACCAGCAGCCGCAGGGCGCCGCCCTGCAGGGCCACGCCCTCGGCAGCGGCGATCTCCGCCAGGCGCACCGACAGCTCGTCCCGGCTCAGCAGCCGCAGGTCGAAGCGCTGGCAACGCGACAGGATGGTGCGCGGGATCTTGGCCGGCTCGGTGGTGGCGAAGCAGAAGTACACCCGCGCCGGCGGCTCCTCGAGGATCTTCAGCAGCGCGTTGAAGGCGCCCTTGGAGAGCATGTGCACTTCGTCGATGATGAAGACGCGGCTGCTGCCCTCGCTGGGCGAGTACTGGGCCATGTCCCGCAGTTCGCGGATGTTGTCCACGCCGGTGTTGCTGGCCGCGTCGATCTCGAGCACGTCGAGGTAGCTGCCCGCGGCGATGGCCCGGCAGGTGTCGCACTCCCCGCAGGGGTCGCCCCCGCGGTTGGTGCGGCAGTTGATGGCCTTGGCCAGCAGCCGCGCCACGGTGGTCTTGCCGCAGCCGCGCGGCCCGGCGAAGAGGTAGGCGTGGCTGAGCTTGCCCTTGCGCAGGGCGGCGCGCAGGGTGCCGGTGACGTGGGTCTGGCCCACGACGCGGTCGAAGGTCTCGGGACGGTACTTGCGGGCGATGGCCTGGTAGCTCATGCTGCTCCGTCGCGGGCTGGGGCTGCGTTCTTCGGCGGGTACGGCCGGCGCCGGAGTCGAAATCTAACACGCCGCGCCCCCGCCCTGCCAGTCGCGATTGGCCCGGTGCGATCGGCCGAGTGCGATCGACCCGGCGCGCTGCGGGACCGGGCACACGCCGGCCGGAGCCGGCGGCCCGCGGCGGTCCTGCGTGCGGAAGGGGGAAGAGCGGGCCAGGCTGGCGGCGCACACGCCGAAGGAAGCGTACCGCTGCTACTTTCCAGTCCTGACGGGGTTGGCGCTCCGGCGTCACACCGGGCCTGGCCCATCATTCCGTGCGGGGACCGTGCGATCCCCGGAAGAAGTGGTGGAGATGATCGGGTTCGAACCGACGACCCCTACGTTGCGAACGTAGTGCTCTCCCAGCTGAGCTACATCCCCACGCGCTGGGTATGATCGGCACGGATCAGGGTTTTGTCAAACCCGCCGTCCGATCGTCCATTTCTGGCGGAGAGGCAGGGATTCGAACCCTGGGAACCCGAAGGTTCAACGGTTTTCGAGACCGTCCCGTTCAACCGCTCCGGCACCTCTCCGGGAGCTCTTGACTGTCGTTTTGCCGGTGGCGGAGAGGGAGGGATTCGAACCCTCGGAACCCGAAGGTTCACACGATTTCCAGTCGTGCCGATTCAGCCACTCTCGCACCTCTCCCCCGGCAAGGTCGGGCAATATAGCATCCGACCCCCCGAAAATCAATATGGGCATGGGCCTGCAGCGATGGCCGCTCAGCCCCGCCGGGCCTGGAAGAACCCGCTCAGGAGCTCCCCGCAGGCGGCCGCGGCGACCCCTCCGACCACCTCCAGGCCGTGACGGTAGGGATTGCCCTCCAGCAGCCGCGCCGTCGAATGGACGGCCCCCGCCCGGGGGTCGGGGGCGCCGTAGACGAGCCGGCCCACCCGGGCCAGCAGGACGGCCCCGCAGCACATGGTGCAGGGCTCGAGGGTCACGTAGAGGGTGGCGTCGTCCAGGCGCCAGCTCTCCCCCTGGCCGGCGGCCGCCCCGATGGCCAGGATTTCGGCGTGGGCCGTCGGATCCTGCAGCTGCTCCACCTGGTTGGCGCCGCGGCCGACGATCCGGCCGTCGCGCACCACCACCGCGCCGACGGGCACCTCGCCCCGGGCGGCGGCCGCCCGCGCCTCCTTAAGGGCCTCGGCCATCCAACGCTCGTCCCGGGCGAACAGTCCCGGCAAATCCGCGTCCATCAACGGACCTCGGCGTCGGCGAAGCCCAGGTTGCCGCCCAGGTCGCGTACCTCCACCCGCAGGGGCCAGGGTTCGTCGGCCGTGGCGGCGCCGTCCCGGGGCCAGGCGATCTCCCGGTCGAAGTCCTCGCGCAGGCTGTCGCAGATGCGGTCGGCCGGGTCCAGGCGCTCGCGGCTGCCGTCCGGCAGCACGACCTCCGCGCCGGCCAGCGCGCTGGACGCGTCCTCGGCGCGGAAGCGCACGCGGACGCCGGCCGGTGTGCGCTCGACGGTCAGGCGGCTGACCACGGGCGGCGTGTTGTCCACGGTCACGGGCGCAAGCACGCGCCGGACCACCTGCGCCTCGGCGGCCGGATTGTCCGGCCGGTCGGACGCCGTCAGGCGCAACTCATAGGCGCCGTCGGGCAGGCCGGCGGTGTCCCAGGCCCCGAGGGTCTCCTCGGTGGCCGTCAGCACGGGACGCCAGGCGCTGTCGCCCTGGCGGCGGTATTCCAGGTCGTAGACGAGGCGGTCCCCGTCCGGGTCCTCGACCCGCCAGCTGAACGTGCGTACCGGCCGCGTGGCGGCGGCGCGGTCCGCGGCGGCCCGCTGGTCCCGGCCGCTCTGCCGGCTGTACTCGACGCGCAGGCCGCTGCGCAGGGCCTGGGTCACGTTGTCGCCCCGGGGCATCAGTCCCCCGGCGAGGATCTCCCGGACCTGCTCCACGTCGAAGGCCGTGATCGCCGGCGGCAGGTTGTCGCGCCAGGCGCTGACGCTGACGGACGTCACCCGCCAGGACGAGGCTTCCGCCCCGTCGGGGAAGGTGACGCGCCACTGGAGATAACGGCCCGGCGGCGCGGTGATCGCCTCGTCGCGCCCGTGCTTCGCCGCGGTCCAGGGCGACCAGTCGGCGTCCGGATCGGCGCGGTTGCCGGTGCGCACGGCGAAGGCCGGCTCCTTGCCCTGGCCCTCGCCGCTCCAGCGCAGCCGCCCCCAGTGCACGGGCCGGCCGGCGTCCACGGTGCGGCTGACCGCGGCCCGGACCGACGGCGGCCTCGGGCTCAGCTCGCTCAGGGCCCCCGGATGGGCTTCGCACACCACCAGGCGGCCGCGGCCCGGGTCCGGCAGGATGGCCATGACGTCGCCGCCGTCCCAGCCGGCCAGGGCCTGCATGCCCGCGGGCGGGGTCAGCCGGTGCAGGGCGGCCCGCCCGTCCGTTTCGTCCTGGACGCCGCCGCCGATCCAGCCCCAGCTTTCGGTCCAGGCGGCGATCATCAGGTCGCTCTCGCCCGACCAGTAGGGGGTGACCAGCCCGTCCGGGTCCAGCCGGTAGAGGGCCGCGCGCGCCGGACCGTCGACGAACTGGAGATCGCGCAGGGAGATCATGCCGGCGGCGGCGGCGGCGAGGTTGCCGTCGCCTTCGCCGTTGCCGTTGCCTGCGGCACGGGCCCGGCCGGACCCGCCCCCGTTCTGCCCGGGGTCCCCGACGTCGAGGGCCAGGACGAACATGCCCCCATCCGGCCCTCGCAGGAACTGGCGCACTTCGCCCTGGTCCGCTTCGAACAGCAGTTCGGGCCGGTCCGGACGGTCCGGATCCAGGCGATAGACCAGGCCCGGGCCCTGGGTCGCCGCCAACAGGCGTCCCGCGTCGTCCCACGCCAGGTCCAGCACGTTCTGGGCGGGCAGGTCCAGGGCGGCGGCCAGGCTGCCGTCCTTGGCCAGGCGCCACACCGCGGCGGGGCTGCCGGCGGCGATCCAGACGGTCCCGTCCGCTCCTTCGAGCAGGGACCAGGCGTAACCGCCGGGTACCCGGCCATGGGCGGTGACGGTGCCGTCGGCGGCGATGGTGAGCACTTCGCCCTCGGGGCCGCAGCCCGCGAGGAGCGTGCCGTCCGGACGGACGAGCAGGCTGAAGACCTCGGCGGCGTCGAGTTGGGCCACCAGCCGGGACTTGCCCGCGGTGTCGGTGTGGTGGACCTGGCCACCGTGGCCCGTGCCGGTGTAGAAGCCGCCCTTGCCGTCGGGCGCGATGCACCAGAACACTTCCGGCCCCGCAGGATCGAGGCGCCGGGCGCCCAGGCCGGCCACCAGGTGGCCGCCCTCGTCCAGCGCGGCGCCGTCGAGGGTCACCCCGGACAGGGGTTGGCCCGCGGGCCAGTCCCAGTGCAGGGGGCCGGCCGCCGCCGGGAGGACCCCCAGCAGGAGCGCGGCCGCGGCGGCCGGCACGAGGTCGGGCAGGGAGCGTCGCACGCTCATGGGCGTTTCTCCACGGTCAGGGGTTCGTCGCCGCGCCCGGCGCGCAGATCCAGCAGCGCGTGGCCGTCCAGGATCCAGGCGGTGGCCGTGTCCAGGCGGACGATCGTGTCGGCCAGGGTGCGCTGGTCCGCGGCCGTGCCGCGGCGGATGGTCCGGGCGACGCTGCCGGGCAGGGCGTCCAGTTCCTGGCCCGCCACCACGACGCCGCGCCCCGGCGCGATCAGGGCCACCGCCAGGCTGGACGGCGAGCGCACGCTGCGCAGCAGGCGCACCGTCGCGTCGAGGCTGGTGGGTTCGAACAGCCCGGAGGCGCGCTGGGCCTCCAGGGCGAACAGCTCGGCCGCGCTGGCCGCCACCAGGCGGTACGGCCCGGCCGGCAGCCCGGCCGGTACCATCAGGGTGACCGGCACCCGCCGCCGCTCGCCGCGCCGCGGCTCGAGTTCCACGTCCACGGTCAGGGGCCCGCCGGTGGCCGGCAGGTCGGTCGGTCCGGTCAACCCGGCGATGCGCGCGGTGGCCAGGACGGGCGCGGTCTCCAGGGTCACCGTGACCCGGCGTAGCCGGACCCGCTCGTGGGGGTTGGTCAGCAGGATCTGCAGTGGCGCCATGAGCTGCGGTCCCAGCATGGCCGCGCCGCCGGGCCCGGCCGCCGTGCCGGTGATCACCAGGCCGTCACGGCCGAGGGAGCCGGGGGCGTCCCAAGCGGTCTCGGCCCGCAGGCGCACCGTCTGCAGGCTGGCGTCGTCACCCGCGGCCAAGAGCGCGTTGTACGCCGACCAGAACACCAGGGCCGGCAGGAGTTGCGGATCCTCGGCGACCATGAAGCTGAAGTCCCGCCCACCACCGGGGCCGCCGGCGCGCACCTCCACCGGCACGAGAGGCGGCTCCTGCCCCAGGATCCCCAGCAGGCCCGCCCGCTGGTCCCGGTACACCGTGCCCACCACCTCGCCGATCGAGCCCATCTTGAACGACATCTGGCGGCTGGGGAACATGGTCAGGATCTCGGCCGTGGCCAGGGGCAGGGCCACCGGGCCGCGCTGCATGAACGGATGGCCGAACATCCAGATCCGGCCGTCCTCGACCCAGGTCACGGTCCCCACCGCTCCCAGCAGGGCGTCGCCCAGGACCAGGGGCACGGCGCAGGCGGCGCCCGGGCCCAGGGCCGGAGCGCCGGTCAGGGTCCCGGAGCCCGCGGCC
>JACZKN010000161.1 GCA_014859985.1 Candidatus Krumholzibacteriia bacterium
CGCTGGCCCTGCCGGCGGCGGCCCGGCCGGCGCCCGCAACCGCGGCCGTCGGCCCGGTCGTCCTGGGCATCCGTCATTCCTCGACCCCCGAGCGGACGAGGGTGGTCCTGGACCTGGACCGGAGCGCGTCGTTCGAGGTCAGGCAGGTGGGCGAGCCGTACCGGCTGGCGGTGAACCTGCCCGGCGGCAGTTTCGGGAGGGCGGCGGCGCTGCGGGTGGGCGACGGCCTGGTGCGGTCGGTCCGCTGCAACGCCGGTGCCAGTCGGGCGCAGGTGGTGCTGGACCTCGAACAAGAGGCGGATTTCCGCAGCTTCTCCCTGCCCGCGGCCGACGGCCGACCCGACCGCATCGTCATCGACGTCCTGCGCGGCGCGCCCGCCGCCGCAGGCGATCGTCCGGCGGTCGCGGCGGCGGCCGCGTTGCCGGCATTGCGGCCGTTCACCGTGGTCCTGGACCCGGGGCACGGGGGCGACGACCCCGGGGCGATCCGGGACGGTCTCCGGGAGAAGGACGTGGTGCTGGACGTGGCCCTGGAGGCGGCGCGCCTCATCGACGCGCTGCCGGGGTACCGCGCGGTGCTGACCCGCCGCGACGACAGCTACCCGAGCCTCGCCCGCCGGGTCGGGATCGCCGCCGAGGCCGACGGGGACGTCTTCCTCTCCATCCATTGCAACACCCACCGGCGCAGCGAGGTGGCCGGCATGGAGGTGTACTTCCTGTCGCTGCAGGGGGCCACCGACCGCGAGGCCCAGGAACTGGCCAACCAGGAGAACGCCCGCCAGCTGGTGGGGCTTGACGCGGGCGGGGACCACGACGAACAGGTGGTGGGCATCCTCCTGGACCTGCGCACGAGCCGCGTGCTGCACGAGTCGTCGCGCCTGGCCGACCAGCTGCTGGCAGCCGCCGCGTCCGGCGACGTGGTTGCCGCGCGGAAGGTGAAACAGGCCCGCTTCCAGGTGCTCAGCCAGCTGGCCATGCCGGCCGCCCTGGTGGAGCTGGCCTACCTGTCCAATCCCGGCGACCTGGCCCTGCTGCGGGACGGCACCGCGCGGGGGCGGCTGGCGGCGGTGGTCGTCGAGGGTCTCGTGCAATGGCGCCGCGACCGCGACGCGGCCGAGCGCCTGGCCGGGATCCGCAGCGACGCCTGGTCGCGGCAGTACAGCGTGCGCCGGGGGGACAGCCTCTGGTCCCTGGCGCGCCGCCACGGGACCACCGTCGCCGCGATCAGCCGGCACAACGACCTGGCCGGCGCGGGTCTGGCCGTGGGTCAGGTCCTGCAGCTGCCGCCCACCGGAAGGGAGCCATGAACCGGCTCGGCCTGAAGATCTGCTGCTTCGTCGCCTCGGTCCTGATCTGGGTGCAGGTGGCCGCCACCACCGACGTGGAGCAGGCGGCGCGCCTGCCCCTGCGGGTGGTGGGGCTCAGCGAGGGACTGACCTACGCCGGCAGCGCCGTCCCGGATGCGGTCGACGTGCGCCTGCGCGGCAGCCGGCTGCGCCTGCTGACCAACCGCTTCTTCCAGCGCTACGTGGGCGAGGTGCGCCTGAACCTGGCCGATCAGGGCGCCGGGCCGGCGTTCTCCTACCAGCTGGCGGAGACCGACGTGGTCAGCGAACTGCAGGTGGTCCGCTTCCAGCGCGAGGAACGGATCCGGCTGCGCATCGACGAGCTCGTGGAGCGGCGGCTGCCGGTGGCGGTGATGCTCGCGGGCGAGCTGCCCCGCGGCACCGGATTCCTGGCCGAGCCACGGGCCGAACCCGATTCGGTGACCGTGAGCGGCCCCTCGCGCTTCGTGCCCGACGCGGGCGCCGTGGCGACCGAGGCGCTGGAACTGGACCGCCTGCAGCCCGGGCGCACCGAGGGCCTCGTCCTGGACCTGCGCCCTCCCCACGAGCACGTCGCGGTCGCGCCGGCCCAGGTGCAGTTGCGCACCGCGGTCGCGCCCCTGCAGGAGCGCACCCTGGCCAACGTGCCGGTGATCCCGCTGGTGGACGCCGGCCAGCCGGACGTGGGCGTCTCGCCGCCGGTGGCCGATGTCCTGGTGCGGGGGGTCGCCGATTCGGTCCGGGCCCTGACCGAGGCCCGCCTGATCGTCACCGTGGCGGTGGGCGACCTGCCCGAAGGACAGTACATCCTGCCTGGCCAGGTCGACTGCCCGCCCTGGCTGACCTTGCTGGGGCTGGTGCCGGCCGAGTTCCGGGTCATCGTCGGCGACCCCCCGCTGCCGCGGTCGCCCCGGGGCGACACCCCCGGGCGCACCCGACCCCGCGGGGGCGCCGATGGCTGAGTCCGCCGCACACTCCGGACGCCGCATCACCGCCGCCGCGGCCGCGGCGGTCCTGCTGTTGGCCCTCGGCGCGCTGCTGTGGCCCCGCGACCGCAGCGGGTCCGGGGCCGTGCCCCTGCTGGTGTGCGATCCCTCCGGGCGCCAGGACCGGGTCGAGGCGGTCTACGCTCCCCTGGCCCGGGTGCTGGCCGAAGCGGCGGGCCGACCGGTGGCCCTGCGGGTGCTGCCGCGGTCGCCC
>JACZKN010000162.1 GCA_014859985.1 Candidatus Krumholzibacteriia bacterium
CGGTGCGCGCCCAGGACACCGACCCCGAGGCCGCGGCGGCCGCCTGGGAACAGGAGGTGGTCCAGGAACGCTCCTGGCTGGCCCGGCTGCTGCACCGCTATTTCGGCCTGTCGCCCCGCGCGGGCGCCGAACTCGAGGGCCGCGCCGAGCAGCTGGTCGACCGCTATGCCGCCTACGCCGGGCGCCGCATCGAGGTCGTGATCGTCCACCCGGTCCTGCGCTTCGACCTGGAGATGGCCCGGGACGGCGCGGTCGACCGCGGCACCCTCGAGCGCCTGTCCAAGCCCCTGTGGTCCTACACCCGCGAGAGCGTCGTCCGCCAATACCTGCTGTTCGACACGGGCGACGCCGTCGATCCCTTCGCGCTGGCCGACAGCGAGCGCATGCTGCGCCGACTCGAGTACATGAACGACGCGCGCCTGACGGTCGTGCCCATCGGCGGCGGCGACACCGTGGCGGTGGTCGTCGAGACCCGGGACCGCTGGCCGTTCGGCGTGTCCGGCACCGTCATCGACCAGGACCGCTTCGACGCGGGCGTCTACTTCACCAACCTTCTGGGCGTCGGCCTGCGCTTCGACAACAAGGTGCTGGTGAACCGGGAACGGGAGCCGGACGTCGGCTACCGGGGCACCGTGGGCAAGGAGAACCTGGGCGGCACGTTCATCGACGCCGTCGTCGAGTACGAGGATTCGTGGCGCGAAGTGAAGCGGGCATTCGCGGTCCAGCGGAGCGCCGTGCATCCGGCCATCCGCTGGGTGGGCGGCTACGGCCTCGAGCACACCGACGACCGGGACAACGAGGGTGCCCCCCGCAGGTTCGAGCGGGGCGAGGCCTGGCTGGGCCACGTCTTCCAGCTGGAGGGGAAGGCCCGGGGCGGCGGCCGGCGCCGGTCCCTGACCCCGGCCTTGAGCGTCGGCGACACCGACTTCCTGGCGCGGCCGGCGGGCGTCTCCCGGGACACCCTGCGCGAATACCACGGCGGCCGCGCCTGGCTGGCGGGTCTGACCTGGGCCGACCTGACCGACTACCGCACCAACCGCCTGTTCCGCATGGGCGAGACCGAGGACGTCCCCGGCGGCCTGGTGCTCAAGGGCACGGCCGGGTACGAGGACGGCGAGTTCCTGCGCCGCACGGCGGCCTTCCTCGAAGCCTCGTTCATCGGCATCGCCTCCGGGGGCGAGGTGGCGTGGTGCGAGCTGGGAGGGGGCGGCTACCTCCGCGAGGAGGCGTTCGAGGACGGCCTCGCGTCGGCCCGGCTCGGCTACATCACCCCGTTGTTCGGCGGGGGGGAGTGGCGCCACCGCCATTACAGCCAGCTCATGTACCTGCTGGGCATCAACCGCTCCGTCGGCCGCGGCGTCGTGCTCGGGGACCGGTCCGGGGTGCGGAACCTTTCCGATGCCGCGGTCCTGGGCGATCAGCGCCTGGTCCTGAAGCTGGAGTCGCGCCTGTTCACGCCCTGGCGCATCGTCGGCTTCGACACCATGCTGTTCTGGTACGGCGACCTGGGCCTGATCGGCGGCGAATCCGACCCGATCCTCCAGCAGAAGGCGTACACGAGCCTGGGCCTGGGCGTGCGGGTCAGCAACCCGGACCTGGTGCTGCCCACCTTCGAGCTGCGCGCCGGAATGCTGACGAACGTGGAGAATCGGGGCTTCGCCGTCTCCATCGACCTGGGCAACCTGGCCTATCCCGAGATCACGCTGCCCGGCCCGCGGCCCGGCAGGATCCCCTACCGCTAGGAGCGGACCATGACGACCCACCGCCAGGTCTGGACCACGCGGCGCGGCGGGCCCGGCGTGCTGGAGGTGCGCGAGGCTCCCCTGCCCGCGCCGGGGCCGGGGGAGGTGCGCGTGCGCGTCGCCGCGGCGGGCGTGAACTTCGCCGACGTGATGATGCGGCGGGGTCTGTACCCGGACGCGCCGAAGCTGCCGGCGGTCGCGGGCTACGAGGTGGCCGGCACGGTGGACGCCGCCGGGACGGGCACCGCGGCCGGACTGGAGGGGCGCCGCGTGGTGGCCATGTGCCGGTTCGGAGGGTACAGCGAGGCGGTCTGCGTGCCGGCTGCGCAGGCGTGGACGCTGCCGGCGGGCCTGGACGCGACCCGGGCGGCGGCCCTGCCGGTCAACTACCTGACGGCCTGGCAGATGGTGCGGGTGATGGCGCCGGTGGGGCCCGCCGACACGGTGCTGGTGCACGGGACGGCCGGTGGCGTGGGCCAGGCCGCGCTGCAGCTGTGCCGGCTGGCGGGGGCGACGGTGCTGGGTTCGGCCTCGCCGGCCAAGCACTCGGAACTGCTGGCCCAGGGCGTGGCGCAGGTCTTCGATTCGCGGCGGCCGGACTTCGCGGCGGCCGTGCGGGCCGTGACCGGCGGCCGCGGGGCCGACATCGTGCTCGAGCCCCGCAACGGCCGCTGGATCATGGAGAGCTACCGCAGCCTGGCCAAGTGCGGTCGGCTGGTGCTGTTCGGCTTCTCCCAGGCCGCCGTGGGCGGCGGTTCGGGCACCTGGTCGGCCCTGCGCACCCTGGCGCAGGTGCCCTGGCTGCAGCTGAACCCGATCCGGCTGATGAACGACAACCGTGCGCTGGCCGGGGTGAACCTCGGGCGCATGTGGGACCAGGCGGGTCGCACCCGCGGCTGGATGGACGAACTGCTGGCCCTGGCCGCCGACGGGCGGATCGTCCCGCGCCTCGACGGCGTCTTTCCCTTCGCCGAGGCGGGCGCGGCCCAGGCGCGGCTGGAACAGCGGCTCAACTTCGGCAAGGTCATCCTCATCCCTGACCGGGAGGAGCGGTCGTGAAGGTGTCGGTGGCCATCATCACCCGCGACGCGGCCGACGACCTCGAGCGCTGCCTGGCCTCGGTGGGCTTCGCCGACGAGATCGTGGTCCTGGACCAGGGCAGCACCGACCGCACGGCTGCGGTCTGCGCCCGCGGGGGCGCGGTCCTCCACCAGACGCCGTGGCTGGGCTTCGGGCCCACCAAGGCCAAGGCGGCCGGCCTGTGCCGCAACCGCTGGGTCCTGAGCGTCGACAGCGACGAGGAGGTCTCGCCCGAGCTGGCGGCGGCCATCGCCGCCCTGCCCGACCGGCCGGCCGAGGCCGCCTTCACGGTCAACCGCCTGAGCCGCTTCCTGGGCCGCTGGATCCGCCACGCCGGCTGGCATCCGGAGCACGTGGTGCGCCTGTTCGACCGGGAGCGCGCCGGCTTCGACGACAAGCCGGTCCACGAGGCGATCCGCACCGCCGGCCCGGTGGGCCGGCTGCCGGGGGTGCTGCGCCACTACACCTACGGGACGATGGAGCAGTACATCCTGAAGCTCGACCGCTACACCACGCTGGCGGCCGCGGAACTGCACGCCCAGGGCCGGCGTTCCACCCCCTTGGGTGCGGTCGCGCGGGCCCAGGCGGCGTTCTGGCGCAAGTGGCTGCTGCAGGGCGGGTTCCTCGACGGGGCGGTGGGCCTGGTGCTCTGCCACAGTTCGTCGTTCTACGTGCTGAGCAAGTACGTCAAGCTCTGGCGGCTGGGGCGGCGGTGAAGGTCCTCTTGACCCGCACCGACCGCCTGGGCGACGTGGTGCTGTCGCTGCCGGCGGTGGACCTGCTGGCGGGCGCGCGGCCGGACTGGGAGCTCCACCTGATGGTGGCGCCGGCGGCGGTGCCGCTGGTGGAGGGCCGGCCGGGCCTGGCCCGGGTCTGGACCTGGCGGGACGACCTGGAGCCTCCGCGGCGGCGGGCCCTGCGGCAGGAGCTGCGGGCCGCGGGGTTCGGGGCGGCCGTGCTGCTGCAGTACCGCCGGGAACTGGCCGCGCTCCTGAAGGACGCGGGGATCGCGCGCCGGCACGGGCCCCTGTCCCACCCCAGCAGCTGGTTCCTGCTGAACGCGGGCCAGCGGCAGGCCCGTTCCCGCGGCGATGCCCACGAGGCGGACCTCGGTACCGAGCTCGTGGCCCGGTTGGCCGGTGTCGCGGCGACGGCTGCGCCCCTGCCGCGGCTCCACCCCCGGCCAGAGGTGCTGGCGGAGGGTCGGGCTTTCCGGGCGGAGCGGGCGCCGGACGCCGCCACGGTGGCCTTCGTGCACCCCGGCTCGGGCGGATCGGCGTTGGACTGGGCGCCCCGGCGGTTCGCCGCCCTGGCTTCGGCTTTGGCCGGGCGTCCCGGCTGGCGGGTCTTCGTGACCGGGGCGGGGCGGGACGCGGCTGCCGTGGCGGCGCTGCGCCCGGGCCTGGACCCCCGGGTGGAGGTGCTGCTGGACGCCTGCGACCTGCGTGGACTCGTGGGCCTGCTGGCGGCCGGGGACGTGTTCGTCGGGCCGTCGACGGGCCCGCTGCACATGGCTTCGGCGCTGGATTTGGCGACGGTGGGGCTCTATCCTCCGGTCCGTACCATGGCTCCGGTCCGCTGGGGGCCGCGGGGCCGCTGGGCCCGGGCCCC
>JACZKN010000002.1 GCA_014859985.1 Candidatus Krumholzibacteriia bacterium
GGTCCTCGGTGGACCGCACCACCGGGTCCAGGCCGTACAGGAGGGGACCGGGATAGACGGGATCGGCGACGGCCGGCCCGCGACGGCGGGGCCCGCCCGGGCCTGGCGACCGCCCTGCGCCGCCGCTTCGACGAGCAGGCCGGCGTCGACCTCGACCGCCGCGAGACCCTGCTGGAGTACAACGACCGCCTGGGCCTGGTCACGCGGATCCGATACCCCAAATGGATGTATCTGTTCCCGGCGGCGGAGACCCTGCCGGGCGGCTTCCTGTACTACCCGCCGCGCCGGCTCTTCGAACCGGGGGTCGACCACTTCGTCGACGACCTGGACGGCGCCGTGGCACGGGCCCACGCCGTCGGCGCCCGCACCGGCCGCATGCAGAAGCTGACCGTCGTCGGCGCCGGCAAGCGGGCCCAGGACGACGACGGGCTGATCAACCTGACCATCCCCATCAAGCTGCCGCGCACCCTGGAGAAGATCATCGGCCGCGGCGAGAAGACCCGCATCCGCATCTCCGGCCGCGAACGCCTGGCCATCACCGGCGAGAGCACCGTGGTCAAGCCCTTCACCCCCAACGAGCGGGTCGCCAGCCAGTCCCTGTTCCCGTCGCTGGACATGGAGCAGGAGCTGCAGATCAACCTGTCGGGCACCATCGGCGAGAAGATCATCCTGGAGGTGGACCACAACTCGGCCGCGATCGGCCCGGACGCCACCAAGATCAAGCTGATGTACCAGGGCACCGAGGACGAGGTCATCAAGACCATCGAGACCGGCGACGTGGGCCTGACCCTGCCGGGCAGCCAGCTGCTGGGCTACAGCAGCAACAAGTCGGGCCTGTTCGGCATCAAGGTCACCGGCCAGGTGGGCCGGGCGGACTTCACGGTGGTGGCGTCGAAGCAGAAGGCCGAGTCCAGCAGCAAGACCTTCAATTCCAAGGGCGGCTCGGTCGAGCCCAAGATCCTGCTCTCGCACCAGTTCATCAACAACCGCTTCTTCAAGCTGGTCAACGGCCGCGAGACGACCTTCATCGACCCGTCCTGGCGGATCGACCGGCCCTCCATCCAGATCTTCCGCAGCAGACCGAGCACCGGCGGCGCCGGCGCCAACGAGATCAACAACGTGGCGGCCTACATCGACTCCACCGGGGTGTGGGGTGACTTCGTCGAGGGCGGCGAGCCGTTCCGCAAGGGTTTCGTCTGGCAGCGCCTGGACTTCGGGATCATGGAGGACACGGGCGGCCGCATCTACGCCCTGGACCTGGGCTCGGGGATCACCGACACCGACTACCTGGCCATCACCTACCGCATCGTCGACGCCCAGGGCAACGTCGTGGCCCAGGTCGGCGACGATCCGAACCTGGGGGGCGCCGCCAGCCGGCCGGTGCCCAACGACGACGAACTCTACTACGCCATGAAGCTGCTGAAGGCCCCGCCCAGCCCGGCCGAGCCCGTCAGCCACGGCTACGTCGTGCGCAACATCTACAGCCTGGGCGGCTCGGACATCGACCCGACCACCTTCGACTTCCGCATCGAGCGCACCGACAACTCCCTGAACCCCCAGCAGGACGAGACCGGCGTCGACTACTTCGAGATCTTCGGCCTGGACAAGGAGGATCCGCGGGGCGGGCCGCGCGACGGCGTGGTGGACTGGCACCGGCCCGAGCTGTTCGACCTGCAGCGGGGCCTGCTGAAGTTCCCGGTCGACGTGCCCGAACCCTTCGCCCCGGCGGCGCCCGAGTCCTTCTACGAGGGCAACGTCGACCGGGCCGACTGGACCTACGCGGGCAGCGCGTACCTGGTCGAGAACCAGGTGCCCCAGCTCTACTCGCCGCTGACGCCGCCGAACCTCTACGGCAACTACGGCAAGTTCCAGCTGGTGGCGACCCACGCCGCGGTCAGCAGCAGCTTCAGCCTGGGCGCCTCCAACATCGAGGAAGGCTCGGAGTCGGTCACCCTCGACGGACGCACCCTGGTCAGGGGCGTGGACTACGAGATCGACTACCTGTTCGGCGAGATCACCCTCAAGGGCGAGGCGGCCAACCTGACGCCCGACAGCCAGGTCAACGTCTCCTACTCCTACGCGCCGTTCTTCGGCGGGGGCAACACCAGCCTGCTGGGGCTGAACCTGGGCTACGACCTGGGCCGCCAGAGCAAGGTGGCCACGACCTGGCTGTACCAGAGCGAGGCCATCGTCGGCGAAAAGGCCAAGCTGGGCGAGGAGCCCAGCAAGACGCTGGTGGGCAACTTCAACCTCCAGCACACGGTCAAGCCGCGCTTCCTGACCACCCTGGCCAACATCCTCTCGCGGCGCAACACCGAGCGCGAGAGCTCGCTGCAGTTCTCGGGCGAGGTCGCGCTCAGCCTGCCCAACCCCAACACCAAGGGTGTGGCCTACCTGGAGGACTTCGAGGGCGTCGACGCCTCGGACATCGTCTCTTTGACCCGCACCGCCTGGTCCTGGGCCAGCGCGCCCTTCCTGGGCGCCCGCTGGCGCTTCGAGACCGGCGACAGCCGCGTGTTCACGCCGCAGGACCGCGTCGGGACCGTGCGCTGGTTCCTGCCCAAGGACCGGGTGCCGCGCCGCTGGCTGAACCCCGACCTGGTCAACCAGGAGCGGGACGAGACCCAGCAGGTGATGGACATGTACCTGCGGGCCGACGACGGGGTGTGGGACCCGACCGACTGGGGCGGCATCATGCGCGGCATCAGCCGCACCGGCCTGGACCTTTCCAAGAGCCAGTTCGTGGAGATCTGGGTCAACGACGGGGTGCAGGAGCGGGACCTGCGCAGCGGCCGACTGCACGTGGACTTCGGCTTCATCAACGAGGACGGGTTCTGGCCCGACGACGGCACGGGCGGCCTGGTGGTCGGCCAGTGGGAACGGGAGGACGGCATCAACGGCACGACGCCCGACGGGATCTACACCCCCGACGAGGACATCGGCCTGGACGGCTCCGGCCGGGAAGGCCCCCAGCGCTTCAGTTCCGAGTACGTCAGCGACGCCAACCCCTACCCGAACATCAACGGCACCGCCGACAACCAGCGCCTGGACACGGAGGACCTCAACGGCGACGACCAACTCAACCGGCTCGACGGCTTCTTCACCGCGAGCATCGACCTGAAGGACACCCCGGCCCTGGTGGACGTGGTCTACGACTACGACAACCTGGGCGACATGCGCGCGGACCAGGCCTGGCGCAAGTACCGCATCCCCCTGGGCCAGGTGGACTCGGTCTCGGTCAACACCACGGCCAACATCCGCGCCGTCACCCACGTGCGCATCTGGTACGAGAACGACACGCCGCTGGCCACCCCCGTCAAGAAGTTCCAGCTCTCGGAGCTGCGCTTCCTGGGCAGCCGCTGGGAGCGCGAGGGCATCCGCCGCGTGGGCGACGAGGCCCTGCTGGGGCCGGCGGACCTCGTGCCGGGCGAGGAATTCTTCCTGGGCGAGGTGAACAACAAGGAGAACCCCGACTTCGCCGCCGGCCTGCCCTTCGCGCCGCGGGTCGAAGGCAACATCCCCGAGAAGGAGCAGGCCCTGGTCCTGGACTTCCAGAACCTGGACCGAGGGCACCTGATGCGCACGAGCAAGCAGGTCTCGGTGCGCGGCGACGACTACACGACCTACGCCGAGATGACCTGGTGGTGGTACAACCCCAGCCACCGCACCGCGGACGTCGACCTCTTCTTCCGGGTCGGTGCCGACACCCTGAACTACTACGAGGTGGCCTACAACTTCGCGGACGACCCCAACAAGGTCGGCTGGCAGTTCGTGGCCATCGACCTCAAGGAGCTCAGCAACGTCAAGAACGAACCCTACGACGACGACGGCGTCCGGCGCACGGTGCTGCGGGATGCCCGCGGGGGGGCGCAGTACCGCGTCTCGGTGGTGGGGCGCCCCGACCTCCGCGTGGTCAAGCGCTACTACTTCGGCGTGGCCAACACCCGGCTCGAAGAGCCCGTCAGCGGCTACTTCTACTTCAACGACATCAAGCTCGAGGGCGTCAAGCGGGACGTGGGCATGGCCCAGCGCGCGGGCGTGCGCCTGAACATGGCCGACGTCATCAAGGTCGACTTCGACTGGAACCACCGCGACCCCGAGTTCCACGGCCTCGACGCGCGCAAGGGCTCGGGCGTCGACAACACCGACTGGAACCTGTCGACCAACTTCGCCGTGGACGACTTCATCCCCCTGCTGGGCTTCCGCCTGCCGGTGAACCTCTCGCGGCGGCACACGGCCCAGCGGCCCAAGTACGAGACCAACAGCGACATCGAGATCATCGAGGAGGACGTGCGCAACGACATGTCCACCCTCGAGGAGCGGGAGGGCTTCACGACCCGCCTGAGCCATACCCCGGCCAAGGCCGCGGTGCTGCGCTACCTGCTCGATCCGTGGTCCTTCTCCCTGTCCGGCTCGCGCTCCTGGCGCCTGAGCCCCGCCGAGGAACGCAAGCAGAAGTCCCTGCAGGGGTCGGCCAACTTCGACCTGCGCTTCCCCGGCCGCTACACCTTCGGCCGCTACCCCCTGCTGCGGCAACTGCCGGTGCTCAGGGGCCTGTCCTTCCTGCCCTCGCGGGTCGCCCTGGGGGCGGGCTTCAGCAGCCAGCAGACCGACGTCTCGACCATCGCGGAGGACGGTACCACCGCGGCCCGGCCCACGACGCGTTCGCGCCCGGGCAACCTGACCGCCAGCTTCGACTACGATCCGCTGACGGTGCTGAGCCTGGGCGCCTCGGCCAAGTCCGAGCGCGACCTCCTGCGGCCGCAGGAGGCGTTGGGCGTGAACATCGGCCAGGAGAACCGGCGGAACTACGACCTGCGGCTCACCGTGACGCCGCCGCGGCCCGCCGACCTGGGCACCGCGGGGCTGCTGCGTCCGGTGCGGGCGTTGGCGCGGCAGATCAACGCGCTGCGCCCGAGCGTCCAGTTCACCGGCGCCTTCGCCGACGACCACAGCCCCGGCCTGCAGCAGCCCGGCGACCCCGAGGGCATCCGCAGCCTCAGCAACAACAACAACTGGGACTTCCGCTTCAGCGTGCCGGTGGGCGACGTGGCCAAGAAGCTGTTCCCGCAGCGGCGCTACGGCGAGGGGGAGCGCCAGCGGATGATCCAGCAGCAGCAGCAGCGCGAACAGCAGGCGGCGCGCCGGGGCCAGACCGCGCCCCAGCTCGAGCTGACGCCCGAGGAGACCGAGGGCCTGACCCCCGGCCAGATCCAGGAACTGAAGGAGCGACGGCTGCTGGAGGCGGCCGAGGCGGCGGCGGAGCAGGAGCGCCTGGAGGCCGCGGCCCGGGGCGGTGGCGGGCAGGAGGACGACGGCGAGGGGTTCGGCCTCGGCAGCGTCACTTCCTTCCTGCTGACGCCGCTGCGCGAGCTGACGCCGGTGAAGCTCACCTGGACGAACAAGAGGACCTCGAGCTACGCCCGCTACACCGGCGACACGCCCTTCTGGTACAAGACCGGCCTGCAGCCGGCGATCGACGGCGCCGATACCCTCGCGGTCTCCTACGCGACCCAGGACCGCCGGGACCTGAACGTGGCCACGACGACGAAGCTCGCCCGCACGGTCAGCCTGGACATGAAGTACGCCCGCAGCACGTCCCAGCGCGACCAGTCCGCGTCGGTCACCGAGTCGTACCAGCAGGACTGGCCGGACGTGCAGGTCGCCGTCTCGGGCATGGAACGCTGGCCGCTGCTGGGCGGCGGCGACGGCACGCCGGACACGGGCTGGTTCCGCTCCTCGAACCTGAACTTCAGCTTCAAGCGTTCGCTCACGGTGAACAACTACACCGAGACGATCTACAACCCGACCACCACCTGGAACTTCTCGCCGCGCTGGTCCGGCACCTTCCACAGCGGGCTGACGGCGACCCTGACGTTCAACCGCTCCGCCGACACCCAGATCAGCAACAGCGTCGTCACCGAGCGGTCGCGCACGCGGGTCGGCCTGCAGCTGCGCCACAAGTTCGAGGCGCAGGCGCTGCTGATCAAGCTGGGCCTCTATCGCCCGGGCAGCACCCCGTCCATCGACATGGACGTCGACGTGTCCTGGGACACCGACCGCACCGAGCGCACCAACCCGGGCGGCCAGGCGATCGAGCCCACCGGCAACACGCGCTACAGCGTCAACCCGCGCTTCTCCTACCAGGTGACGAGGAACCTCAGCGGCGCGCTGCGGTTCATCTTCAGCCGGTCGGCGAACATCGCCTCGGGCCAGTCGACCACGACCCTCGGCCTGGGATTGGAGGCCACCTTTGTCTTCTAGGACCAAGAAGCGTTGCCGGCTCTTCCTGCTGGCTGCGGCCGCCCTCGCGGCTGCCGCGACCGCCCCGCGGGGCGCCGACCTGCCCGAGTTCGACGGCGAGCGGGCCCTGGATCTCGTGCGCGCCCAGTGCGACCTGGGTCCGCGCGACCCGGGCAGCCCGGGCATCGTCGCCCTGCGCGACCTGATCGAACAGATGGCCCGGCGGGCGGGGCTGTCGGCGGTGCGGCTGCCCTTCACGGCGGAGGATCCCCTGCGCGGCGGGCAGGTCGAGGGCTGGAACCTGGTGGTCTCGGCGGGCCCCCCGGGGGGGCAGCGGCTGTGGCTGGGGGCCCACTACGACACGCGACCGGTCGCGGACATGGATCCGGACCCGGCGCGGCGCGCCGAGCCGATCCTCGGCGCCAACGACGGGGGCAGCGGCGTGGCCGTGCTCCTGCACCTGATCGAGCTGATGGGACGGACGCCGCCGCCCCAGGGCGTGGACCTGCTCTTCTTCGACCTGGAGGATTCGGGCAGGCCGTCCGAGCCGGGCACCTACTGCCTCGGTTCGCGGCACCTGGCGCGCACCTGGGAGGACTTCGGCAGCCCCCTGGCCGGGGGCACGCCGCGGGGTCTGGTGCTGCTGGACATGGTGGGGGGGCGGGACCTGCACATCCCCATGGAGCGCTATTCCCTGGCCCGGGCCCCGGCCTGGACCCGCGCCGTGTTCGCCCGGGCCGCGGCCCTGGGCCTGGAGGCCTTCGACCCCCGGCCGGGCCGGGCGATCGTGGACGACCACCTGCCGTTCCTGGAGCGGGGCATCCCCGCGGTCAACCTGATCGACTTCGACTTCGCGGCCTGGCATACGGTCGGCGACACGCCGGAAGCCTGCTCCGCCGCCAGCCTGGGGCAGGTGGGGCGGCTGGTCACCGACCTGGTGTATCGTCCCTAGCCGGGCCTGCAGCAGTCGTCCGGGCCGGGGGAGATCGGGGCTAAACCGCGCCGCGCCGCTGCCGAAGAGTCCTTGCAGAGAGCAATCGCCCGGAACCGTCCACGTTCCGACCGCCGTCGGTCCCCCGGCCGGGGCGCGGCCCGCGTCAGCCCGGAATCTGCAAAGGAGCGGGGCATGATCACCACCTGCACCGTCTGTCAGGCCCGATACCAGCTGGAGGACGACAAGGTCCCGCGCCGCGTGATCCGCGTGCGCTGCCCCGCCTGCAGCGGCGTCTTCTCCCTGGACGGCACCCGGATCGCGCAGCCGCCGGTCGCGGCCGCTTTGCCGTCACCCGCACGGATCGAGGGCCTGGAGTCCGGCTTCCCGGCGCCGCAGCCGCCGATCGCCCGGGCCGAACG
>JACZKN010000163.1 GCA_014859985.1 Candidatus Krumholzibacteriia bacterium
CTGGTGGCGGGATTCGCCCGGGCGCGCTCGGGACACGCCGCCCTGGACCGCCTGGTCCTGCGCACCCAGAGCGAGCGCCTGCGCCGCGAGCTGCGCCGGCACCTGGCGGCGATCGCGGTGCTGGCCGCGGTCGCGCCCCTGCTGGGCCTGCTGGGCACCGTGCTGGGCATGATCCAGACCTTCGAGGTCATCTCGCTGTTCGGCACCGGCAACGCCAAGGCCATGGCCGTGGGCATCTCGGTGGCCCTGATCACCACCCAGGCCGGCCTGATCGTCGCGATCCCCGGTCTGTTCATCAGCCGCGCCCTGGGGCGCCGTGCGCGGCGGCTCGAGGCCGCCCTGGACGAGTTCACGCTGGCCCTGGACCGGGGCCTGAAGCTGCAGGCCGAGCCCGCGGCATTGGAGGCGAACGCGACATGATCAACGTCAGGCGCACCGTCCGCGGCCGCAACGACGGCGTGGACATCAACATGGGCCCGCTGGTGGACATGGTCTTCCTGCTTTTGATCTTCTTCGTGGTGACCACGAGCTTCGTCAAGGAGTCGGGCATCGACGTGCAGCGCTCGACCGCCGCCACGGCCGAGGTGAAGGAGCGCGCCGGCGTGATGATCGGCGTCAGCCCCGAGGGCGACGTGTACTTCGAGGGCAAGAAGGTCGACGTGCGCAGCGTGCGCGGCCTGGTGGAGCGCGCCCTGGCCGAGGACCCCGAGAGCGGCGTCGTCGTGGTGGCCGACCGGACGAGCGAGACCGGGGACGTGGTCGCGGTGATGGACCAGTGCCGGCTGGCGGGGGCCAAGAACGTCAGCCTGGCGGCCAAGCAGGAAGGCGCGGAATCGTGACCGCGGTCCTGCGCAGGCTGGCCGGGGGCGGCGGGCTGATGATCCTGGCGATCGTCATCAACATCGGCCTGTTCGGCCTGGCCGGGTTCCTGACCAGCACGGTGCGGCCGCCCCGCGACATCAGCGACCCTATCGGGGTCAGCCTGGTGTCCCTGGCGCCGCCCGAGCCGGCCAGGCAGGAAGAGGTCAGGGATCCGGAGCCGCCGCCGCCGGAGACCAAGCCGGACTTCCAGCCCGACCTGGTGCAGCCTTCGGTGCTGGGCGGGGGCGTGGCCGACTTCGCCGTGAAGATCGACCTGGGCGAACTGGGCAACGACGCGGGCCAGGACAACTTCATCTTCGACTCGGTGGACCTGGATCAGGCCCCGCAGGCCACGGTGCGGGTGCCGCCCGACTATCCCTACGGCGCCCGCGAGCGCGGCATCGAGGGCTACGTGGCCGTGAAGTTCCTCGTGCGCGAGGACGGCACGGTCGGCAACGTCAACGTGCTGAAGGCCAAGCCCGAGGGGCTGTTCGACGACGCGGTGCGGCGGGCCCTGCCCAAGTGGCGCTTCCAGCCGGGCCGGATCGGCGGCAATCCCGTCGCGAGCTGGGTGGTCACGACCATACGCTTCGACCTGAATTGAGGGAGGGAACCATGAAACGGAAACTGCGCGACCTGGCCGCCGTGGCGGCGGCGTTCTGCGCGCTGCTGGCGACCGCGCCTGCCGAGGCGGCGTCCGCCGCGGCTTCGGCCAGCGATGCGCCCACGGCGGCGCAGCAGCTCAAGGCCCAGGACCCCTACGACACCACCGCCCTGCCCCGCAAGGTCCGCAAGGTGGTCTTCCTGTCCTCGGCCTACGCGAAGCGCGGCGACTACCAGCAGGCCGCGGAGGTGCTGCGGCAGCACCTGCAGGACAACCCGGACCAGGACCACTACCTGGTGCAGCTGCACCTGGCCCAGCACCTGGCGGACCTGGGCCGCACGGCCGAGGCCCTGGACCACTACCGCGAGTCCATCGAACTGGAGCCGGGCCTGGATCGGGGCTGGCTGGGCCTGGGCGACACCGCCTACGACCTGGAACGCTACCAGGTGGCCGGCGAGGCCTTCCTGGCGGGCTACGAGTGCTCCCGGGAGCGCCGCCCCGAGGTGCTGTACTACGCCGCGGCCTCGTACCTGATGGCCGAGCAGTCGGCCGAGGCCCTGCCGATCTTCGAGGACCTGGTCACCCGCTACGGCGGTCGTGCCGACCTGAAATGGTACCAGGGTCTGGTCATCGCCGCGCTGGGGGAGGGCCAGCCGGACCGGGCGGTCCCCGCCCTCGCCCAGCTCCTGAAGCTCACGCCCGACGATCCGGAGGCCTGGTACCTGAAGTACCAGCACGCCGTCGGCACCCGCGACTTCCGCAGCGCGGCCGTGTGCCTGACCGTCGTCGGCTACCTGCGGGACCTGACGCCCCGGGAGCGCAAGCAGTTGGGCGATCTGCACAGCGTGGGGGAGGTGCCCTGGCTGGCCAGCCGCGAGTACGTGCGGGCCGTGCAGGCCCTGGGCGACCAGGCCGACGGCGCCGACTGGGAGCGCCTGGTCTCGGCCCTGGTCGCGGCGCACGATACCGAGGAGGCCCTGGCGGCCCTGGACCGGGCCCTGGCGGCCGCGCCGACCCGCCGCCTGGTAGCCCTGCTGGGCGACGTCCACTACCTGCGCGACGAGTACGTCCAGGCCATGGCCGCCTACGCCCGCCTGGCCGACCTGGGCGACGACACCGGCCGCGCCTGGCTGATGCAGGGCTACTGCGCGCTGGAGCTGGGCCGCCGCGAGGAGGCCCTGACCATGCTGGGCCGGGCGTCTACCTACGAGCCCCAGGCGGACATGGCCCAGCTGCTGCTGCAGCGGGCGCTGAAGCTGGACAGCTGAGGCCCCCGCCCCGGGGCAGGAGGAACGGCCCGGTCGGCTGACCGGGCCGTTCGCGTCGATGCCCCGGGAATCCCGTTGACCGCCGCCGTTGCGCCCGTTTAGGGTATCGGGACGATTTCACTTCTCATTTCCAGGTCCCCCGACCCCGGTCCCGAACCCGAGGAGGCCGCGATGGTCCCCCTGATGTCCCTGTGGCTGCCGATCCTGCTGTCGGCGGTGGCCGTGTTCGTCGCCAGTTCCATCCTGCACATGGTCCTGAAGTACCACCACGGCGACTTCAGGAAGGTGCCGGACGAGGAGGGGATGCGCGCCGCCCTGCGCCCGTTCAACCTCGCGCCCGGCGACTACCACGTGCCCGGCAAGGAGCCGGGGCAGAAGTGGAACGATCCGGCAATCCTGGAGCGGATGAAGCAGGGGCCGGTGGCGCTGATCACGGTCGTGCGCGCGGGCGCGCCCAACATGGGGCCGGCCCTGGCCCAGTGGTTCGTCTACAGCGTGCTGGTCGGCCTGTTCACGGCCTACGTGACCGGTGGCCTGATCGGGCCGGGCGCCGAGTACCTGCACGTGCACCGGTACGCGGCCACGGTGGCCTTCGCCGGCTACGGCCTGGCCCTGCTGCAGAGTTCCATCTGGTACAATCGCTCCTGGAGTGCCACCATGAAATCCGTGTTCGACGCCCTGGTCTACGCGCTGGTGACCGGCGGCGTCTTCGGGTGGTTGTGGCCGTCGAGCTAGGGGGCGCTGCCTTGGCGTGGTTCATCCTCGTGCTGGCCGGGCTGTTCGAGACCGGCTGGGCCGTCGGCCTGAAGGCCAGCGACGGGTTCACGAAGCTGTGGCCCTCGGTGTGGACGGCCGTCTCCATGACGATCAGCGTGGTGCTCCTGGGCATCGCCATGAAGACCCTGCCCTTGGGCACGGCCTACGCGGTGTGGACGGGCATCGGCGCCGTCGGCGCGGTGATCCTGGGCATCGTGATGTTCGGCGAGCCGGCCGGCGCGGCGCGCCTGCTGTCGGTCCTGCTGATCGTGGCGGGCATCGTGGGGCTGAGGCTGACGGCGCCGTCGTAGCGGGCAGGCCCCGCCGTGCCCGGCAGGCATGCGGGGACCCCGCCTCCTCGCGGAAGCGGGGTCCCCGTCCTCAACCCGTGGGCTGACCGGCGCAACTACCAGCGATCGCCGCCGCCACGGCCGCCGCCGAAGCCGCCGCCGCCGCCGCCGCCACCGGTGCGGGGACGGTCCTGGGCCTCGTTGACCTTCAGGGTGCGGCCGCCCAGCTCCTTGCCGTCGAGCGCGGCGATCATCGGCTGCACCGCGTTGTCGTCCACCTCCACGAAGCCGAAGCCCCGCGGGCGGCCGGTCTCCCGGTCGTTGATCAGCGCGACCGAATGGACGGCGCCATGCGCGCTGAACAGGGTGTTGATCTCGTTGTCGGTCGCGGTGAAGGGCAGGTTGCCCACGTACAGTTTCTTCAAGGTCTTATCTCCAGGTGCCGGCTTGCCGGCCAAACCAAGCGCTCAGGATCGCCGGCTTCTTCCGGCAAGATCCGCTGCGCTTCCGATCGGTCCGGCGGCCGCAGCGGGCGCCGGACCCCATCCCCCGACGCTCGGGGGATCCTCTGGCCCGCGCGGCCCCGCAGGGCGCAGTCGGGCGGATCTGGTGCTGGAAGTCTGACGGGGGTTTCGGGAAATCCTCGGGCGGGACTCGACCGGAAGCTCAGACTGGCAGTAGCCCCCAATATCGTCCCGAACGGCACCGATGTCAAGGCGCGGGCCGGGATCCCCGCGCCGGACGGGGATCCCGGGCTCCGCGGTGCGCTAGTGCTCGTGGGGGTGGTCGCCGCCGCCCCCGCCCATGAGCAGCGCCATCTCGCTGTTGTTGCGGTCGCAGTACTCGTGGATGCGCGCCACCAGGGCGGGGTCGTCCGCGGTGATGATGGTCACGTCGGCGGCCTCGCCGTCGATGGTCTCGTAGGTCACGCCGGCCATCATCATCTGGCTGAAGGCGGCGCACGAGCCGCACATCTTCACTTCCATGGGGTTGCGCTTGCCGCTGGACATGTCGTTGCCCAGCGTGTTCATCGCCTGCATGCACTTGGCGTAGGACGCCGCGTATTCGGGCTGCACGGTCGCGATCTGGACCATGCCGTCGGTCGTCTTCAGGTTCTCCCAGGTCATGTGGGGCAGCAGTCCGGGGTCGGCCAGCATGTTGCGGCAGAATTCGCACTTCTCCATATCGAACCAGCCGGATTCGGTGCGCACGGGGTGGTCGGGGCCGGCGAACGCGGCACCGGCCAGGACGACCAGGACGCTCAGGAACAGGGTGGACTTCCTCATGGCTGACTCCTCGCAGGATCGGGTGGTTGGTGGCTCCCGCGGCCGCGCCCGGCACGGCCGCCAATTCCGAGGGAGTCACTCCACAATAAAGCACCGCCGGCGGTGCGCTGCATCCGCCGGCGGCTTCTGATTCGCCAATCGAACAGGCTATTTCACGAGAGCCATGCGGCCCGTCAGCGTCCCGCCGTCCGGTGCCGTCAGCCGGTACACGTACGTCCCCGAGGCCACGGCCCGCCCCGCGGCGTCGCGCCCCTGCCAGGTGGCGCTGTGGGGGCCGGCCGCCTGCTCGGCGTCGACCAGGGTCGCCACGCGCCGTCCGTCCACCGAGAACACCTCCAGGCGCACGCGGCCGCCCGTGGCCAAGGCGTAGTCGATGGTCGTGGACGGGTTGAACGGGTTGGGCCGCGCCGCGGCCAACCGGTTCACGGCTGCGGGCACCGGGTCGCCCACGCCGGCCACCTGCTGGCCATAGGTGACCTCCAGCACCCGGTCGCCCTGCAGCGGACCGGTCGTCTGCACCGTGCCGTCGGGCCAGGTGATGCGCAGTTCGCTGACGTAGGCCTCGGTGCCCAGGCCGAAGTGGGCCGGACCGCCGTCCATGCCCAGGTAGCCGCCGCCGCCGGTGACCTGGCGCATCTGGGTCACGCCGCCGCTGGTGACCTGCACCAGGGCGCCGATGGCGCCGGGATTGCCGGCGGTGCCGTGCAGGCGCACGGCGAACCAGTGGTTGCCGTGCTGCATGGTGTTGAGGAAGAGCGCGCCGGCCGCGCCGTCGCGGCTGACGAACACGTCCAGCCGGCCGTCGCCGTCCACGTCGCCGCAGGCCACGCCGGTGCTGCCGAGGTCGGCTTCGGGCCAGCCCACGGGGGCGCGGGTGAAGCCGCCGGCGCCGTCGCCCATCAGCACGAGGTCAGGCTCGCCGTTGCGGGCCACGTACAGGTCCAGGTGCGTGTCGTTGTCCAGGTCGGCGAAGACCACGCCCCGGCCGCGGCCGCGGTCGCCCAGGTTCCCGCCCAGGACCAGGTTGTAGGCGTTGAAGGCGTCGGCCAGCCAGAGCCGGTCGGCCCCGCCGTCATTGGCCAGGTACAGGTCCCAGTCGCCGTCGTTGTCGTAGTCGCCCCAGGCGGCGCCGGTGCCGTTGCCCAGGTCGTCCAGGCCGCTGGTCTGGGCGAGGTTGCTGAAGCCGATGGGGGTGTTCTGCAGCAGCACGTTGGCCCCGGAGTAGTTGGTCACGTAGACGTCCAGGCGTCCGTCGAAGTCGATGTCCGCCCAGGCGGCGCCGCGGCCGTTGCCGGGGTCGTTCGCGCCGTTGGACTGGGCGCTGAAGATGTACAGGCCCCCGCCCACGTCGCCCAGGTTCTTGAGCAGGACGTTGGCCCCGCCGTTGTTGACCACGTAGAGGTCCAGCCGCCCGTCGTTGTCGTAGTCGACCCAGGAGACGGTGCGGGCCTGGCCCAGGTCGCCGGCGCCGAAGTTGTTCACGGGCGCGAAGCCGCCGTCGCCGTCGCCCGCGAGCAGGAGGTTGGCCTCGCCGCTCTTGCCCACGTACACGTCCAGGTGGCCGTCGCCGTTGAAATCGGCCCAGGCCGCGCTGGTGCCCGCGCCCGCGTCCAGCACCCCGCCGCTGCCGACGGCCGTCCAGCCGCCGCCGTCGTTGCGCAGCAGGAGGTCGGCTGCGCCCTGGTTGACCACGTGCAGGTCCAGGTCACGGTCGCCGTCGAAGTCGATCAGGCTGACACCGCGGCCGGCGGCGGCCGGGGCGCCCGGCAGCGCCGCGGGGGCGGCGAAGGGGCCGTCGGTGTAGACCCCGGCAAAGACGATCTGGCCGCCCTCGCCCACCGTCTGGGTGAACGAACCCGGCGCGGGCCTGGTCCAGTAGGGCACCTCCTGCCAGACGAGGGTGAACTCGCCGGCATAGAAGGTGTCCATGCTGTCGTCGCCGGTGCCGGCGGCCAGCAGGCCGTAGGGCCCGGTGATGGTCCAGCCGGCGCCCACGCCGTCGGGCTCGCAGTCGACCACGATGGCGGCCTTGTAGTCGGGCACCGCCACGGCGGCCTGCAGCACCTCCTCGCTCTGCAGGTTCTGCACGAGGATCACGATGCGCAGGTTCTCCTGCTCCCACGCGGGGGCGACCGTGAACGTGCTCTCGATGACCTCCTGTTCGCCCAGGCCGCCGACGCCCAGGTTCCGGACCGGCAGGGCGGCCATCACCATGTTGGTGTTGCCGTGCTCCTGGGCCAGGGCCACGAAGGTGTGCACCTGGTTGGTGCCCGCGGGCAGGCTCCCGTCGACGGTCACGGTGGTCGTGACCGTGGCCTGCTCGCCGATGATGGTGTAGCTGGCGGCAACCAGAACGGGGCTGGCGACGGCGGCCCTGTTCAGGTAGAGGGGCTGGTACGTCGCCAGCATCGAACCGCTGGCGGCGCCGCCGACGGACTGGAGCTGCCCGTCGAACATCACCGAGGGCGTGCCGGAGAACCCGTACATGCCCCAGCGCTGGTCCACCACCGGGATCCGGTAGGGGGCGGTCAGGTAGAAGGTCAGGGGCACCACCTTGTCGGCGCCGTAGATGTCCACGAGGTCCTCGAGTCCCGCGACCGCGGAAGGGCAGTAGGGTCAGCCGTCGGCGGAGAACAGCTCCCCGACCACCGTCCGGTCGGCGGCGTGGATGAAGCCGGGTCGGCCCAGCAGGCCGCAGGCCGCGGCCAAGAGCAGGAGGCCGCAGGTGGCGGCCGAACGCGTGCGCGAAGTCGGCATGGGTCTTTCCCCCCGGGGAAATCGCGGTGGGTGGTGCCAATGGCGGCGATCAGGACGATGATACCAGATGCGCGGTCCTGCGGCAGGGAAATTCTACTGCGCCGCCGGGAGATCGCCCGGCGCTCGGCTCTCGACGGCGATGCCCGCCGTCAGCAGGGCCTCCGCGAACTCGAGCAGGTCGCCCCCGGCCACGTCCGCGGCCACGTCGTATTCGGCGACGACGTCCGCGAGCACCGCGGCCAGGTCCCGCTTGCCGTCGAGGCGTTTCCAGATGAAGGCGCCGAGGCCGTCCAGGGAATGGGTGGTCTCGCCGGCGGCAGCCATGATCACGTAACCGTCGCCCACCGCGCGGACCGGGCAGGCGGGGTTGGGGGTGAGCACGGACTTGAGGTCGGGCATCGTCGTCATCCTCGCAAGAGGGTCTTGAGGGCACGCAGGACGCTGAGGGCCGCGGCGCGCCGGGAGCGCGGCACCGCGACCGCGGATCGGCCGTCGCCGCCCGGGGCGTACCAGCCCGTGACCACGCCGCGGACGTCCCGGCGGCGGATCAGGCCGCCACGGGGATTCCAGTCCCCCTTCTCAAGATACAGGGTGCCGCTGCCGGTGCCCAGCGCGAAGAGGAGCCGGTGGGCGATCAGTTTGCCGTCCCGGGCGAAGACGACGACGTCGCCCGGGCCGAAGCTCCGGCGCTGCGCCGAGGCGATCAGCAGCCGGGCGCCGACGGGGATGGCCGGGGCCATGCTGCCCGTCAGCAGCGGTAGGCTCACCGTGCCGGGGAAATCGCCGCCGGGAGCGGACAGCGCCAGCCAGGCGTCGAGGATCTGTTCGCGGTCGTCGCCGGCCGTCAAGGAGGCCTCCCTGCCCCCCGGGGCCGGGGCGGAATCGTGTTGCTGATTCATGACCTGCGCATCATAGTACGAGCGTCGGTCCGCCACCAGCCACGTTGGCCACTGCCGAGGTCCCGATGGTCCAGATGGTCCGGATGCCGAACGATCCTCGCCGCAACGCACTGCTCTGCGAGCTCGCCCGGTCCTGGGCAGGCACCGGACCGGCGCGCCCGGCCTGGTCGCCGCAGGACGTGGCGCTGGTCTGGCCTGCGCTGGCGGCCCACCGGGTCGAAGTGGCCCTCGGCGGGCTGATCCCTTCGGACCGGTTGTCCGCCGCCCAGGCGCGGTCGCTGTCCGCGGCCCGGGAGCGCTCCCGCTGGCAACTGATGGAACTGGAGCGGATCCTGCCCGCCCTGACCGCCGCCGCCGGCGCGCCGATCCTGCTCAAGGGGGCCGGGCTGGCCCTGGGTTTCTACCCCGACCCGACCGAGCGCTGGTTCGTCGATCTGGACCTGCTGGTGCCGCGGGCCCGGATCGAGGAGGCCTGCGCTGCCCTCGAGGAGTGCGGCTACCGGCCCTACCGGGACCGCCAGGACTGGGCCTACTATGACCGGTACCACCTGCACCGCATCCTGATCGCCCCGACCGGTTCGGTGGTCGAACTCCACTGGGCCCTGACCATCCCCGACTCCCCGTACCGCTTCGACCAGGCCGGGGTGCAGGAGCGCGCCCGGCTCCTGCGGGTGGGCAAGGAGACCTGCCGGGTGGCCGCCCCGGTCGACCTGGTCACCCACGGCGTGTACCAGGACCTGGTGGACGGTTTCGGGGACCTGCGCCGGCAGCTCGACCTGGCCATGGTCCTGCCCCGCCTGGACGCCGAGGACTGGCGGATCCTGGCGCAGAACCTCGAGGACGGCCGGATGGAACGGGGATTCGAGCTGTCACTTTACATCATGAAGTCAGTCCTGGGGCTTCCCGCGCCGGCTTGGCAGTCCACCCGGCCGCTGGGCCGGACGGCTTGGCGATTCCTGGAGGGGCTGGACCCCGCCGCCTCCTGCCTGGGACGCCGGGCCGTGGCCGAGCCGGGCTACAACCGTTTCCTGCACCTGATCCTCGTCCCCGGCGCCCGCTTGCGCCGGGCCCAGGGCCGCCGCCTGCTCTGGCCCCGGCTCCAACCGGTCATCGGGCAGCAACCCGCCTCGGCGGCGGTCCGGGTGGCGGCGACGGCCGCCGCCGGGGGGGTGAACCTGGCCCGCCTGACCCGATTCGCCTGCCGCGCCCTGGCGTCTCCACGCCGCTGACTCCTTTTCATGAAGTCCTTCTGTTTTTCCTGTTGACATGAATGCTTCAGTGTGTGAAGTATGGCGGGCGGTGCCACCGGCACCGCCGGGCCCGCCAGCGGCCCGGGCCGCAGGACCGTTACAGGAAGAGCATGAACGCGCGCACCCTTGATCCCCTGCTGGGGACGCCGGCGCGGCTGGCGATCGTGGCGACCCTCGCCGACGGCCGCGACCGGACGTTCTCCGAGCTGAAGAGCGCCACCGGCCTGGCGGACGGCAACCTGCACGTGCAGGCCAGCCGGCTGGCGGAGGCGGGCTACCTGCGCCAGCGCCGCGAGCGCCGCGGGGGACGGTCGGTGACCTGCTACCGCCTCGAGGAGGACGGGCTGGAGGCCCTGCGGCGCCTGGCCGACCGGCTGCAGGCGGCCCTGTCGGGGCTGCGCCCGCCGCGGCCCGAGCGGCGCGAGCGGGACGACTCGCAGGTATGGTGACGGCACCACGGCAAGGGACGGGCACGACCGGAGCCGGAGCGGAGGAAGGATGAAGATCGCCATCGGAGCCGACCACGGGGGCTTCGCCCTCAAGGAAGCGCTGAAGGCCCACCTGCAGGGCCGGGGCCACGAGCTCCAGGACTGCGGCACCCACGCGGCCGAGGCGGTGGACTACCCGGTGTTCGCCCGGGCCGTGGCCGAGGCGGTGGCCCGGGGCGGCGCCGCCCGCGGCATCATGATCGACGGGGCCGGCATCGGCTCCTGCATGGTGGCCAACAAGGTGCCGGGGGTGCGGGCGGCCATGGCCTACGACGTTTCCAGCGCCCGCAACGGCCGCGAGCACAACGACGCCAACGTGCTGACCCTGGGCGCGGGGCTGATCGGCGCCAACCTGGCCCAGCAGATCGTGGACGTTTTCCTGTCCACCGATTGCACCGAACCCCGCCACCGCCGCCGGGTGGCCATGATCGCCGACGCGGCGGGCGCTCCGGCCGCGTCGGCGATCATGGCCACCCGGCGGCGGTGGCGGGGTTCGGTGC
>JACZKN010000164.1 GCA_014859985.1 Candidatus Krumholzibacteriia bacterium
GCCCCAGCAGCAGGGTCGTGCCGTCGCCGCCGTAGGCCGGGACGCCTGGATCGTCCAGGGCGGCCGAGAGGCGCGCCCACCAGTCGTCGGGACGGGCGGCCGCCGGCGCGAGCACCGCCTCCACCCAGGACCGGCGCCGCCGGTAGACGGCGGCGAACAGCTCGCCGCGGCGCGCGTCCAGCACCGGGACCGCCATTTCCACCGCGGGGTCGGCCTCCGCCAGCAGGGCCGCGGCCATGGCCTCCAGCGTGGTCACGGCCACCAGTTCGCAGCCCAGGGCCCAGGCCAGGCCCTTGGCGGTGGCCACGCCGATGCGCACGCCGGTGAAGCTGCCCGGACCCGTGGTCACGCCCACACCGGTCAGTTCGGTCCGGCAACGTCCCGCCTCGGCCAGCATCTGCTCTACCACCGGCAGCAGGGCGTCGGCGCAGCTGCCCTGGATGTTCACGGGCCGGTAGACCAGCACCCGGTCCCCCTCGGCCAGGGCGAAGCGTCCAGCGCCGGTGGCGGTGTCCAGGGCCAGGTTCAGCATGGGCCCTCCCCCGCCGGCTGCGCCCAGCCGTCCGGCAGCGGGGGCACGCCCCGCAGGTGCCACACCCGCTCGTCGGCGGTCGCCCCCGGCAGCACCAGCAGCTCCAGGCGCGGGGCGTCGCCCAACGCCGGCAGCAGCGGGCCCGGCCACTCGACCAGGGCGATCGCCCGCCCCTCCCAGACCTCGTCCAGGATCGCGGGCACGCCGATGTCGTCCAGGTCGTGCTGCGGCTCGATGCGGTAGAAGTCCAGGTGGTGCACCGTGGTCCGCCCCGGGTAGGTGTTGACCAGGGTGAAGGTGGGCGAGACCACCTCGCCCGCGACGCCCGCCGCCCGGCAGAAGCCCTGGCAGAAACAGGTCTTGCCGGCGCCCAGGGGGCCGTAAAGCAGGATGACGGTTCCCGCCGGGGCCAGGCCGGCGATCCGGGCGCCCAGCGCCTCGGTGGCGGCGGGACCGGCCGTCGCCAGGCGCGCGGGGAATCCGGCGGGGTCGGGCAGGGCGTGGGCGTCCACGGCGCTACCTCGGCCGCAGCACGAGGAAGGGGCAGATCATCTCCTCCATGCTGATGCCCCCGTGCTGGAAGCTGTCCCGGTAGAGCCGCTCGTACTCGTGGAAGTTGGTCGGGTAGACCAGGTAATGGTTCTCCGTGGTGATGGCGTAGTTCTCGATGGGGCCCTGGCGCGGCAGGCGGTAGTCCTCCGGGTTCTTCATCAGAAGGACCTTGTCCTCGTCCACGCCCAGGTTGTCGCCGAACTTGTAGCGCACGTTGCTGCTGGTGTCGCGGTTGCCGCGGATCTGCACGGCCTTCTGGCACAGCATGGAGCCGTGGTCGGTGGTCAGGATCACGGTGCAGTCGCGGCGGGCCAGCTTGCGCAGCACGTCCCACAGGTTCGAGTGCTCGAACCACGAGCGCATCAGCGTGCGGAAGGCCGCTTCGTCCGGGGCCAGCTCCTTGAGGATGCGGTTCTGGCTGCGGCCGTGGGACATGATGTCCAGGAAGTTGTAGACGCCGGCCACCAGGCGCGTGTCGTCCAGGCTGCCCAGGTTGCGGTGCAGGTGGTCGGTGTCGCGGGCGTCGGAGACCTTGTAGTAGCGGCAGCTGCCCGCGGCCGGGCTCTGCACGCGGCGCAGCAGGGCGTCCAGCAGTTCGGCCTCGTGGGCGTTGCGGCTGCCCTCGTGGTTGGGGTCGCCGATCCACCAGGCGGGGTAGCCCTCGGCGATGTCCAGGGGGTAGAGGCCCGCGAACAGGGAATTGCGGGAGTACGGGGTGGCCGTGGGCAGGATCGACCAGTACAGGCGCCGGTCGACGTGGAAATGGGCCTCGAGCAGGGGCTCGATCATGCGCACCTGGTCCAGGCGCATGCAGTCGATGAGGATCCAGAAGACCTGGCGGCTGCGCTGCACCTCGGGCTCGATCCAGGTCTCGTAGAGCCGCGGGCTCAGCAGCGGCGCGTCCGAGGCCTCGCCCCGGGTGCCGACGCCGGTGGCGCCGTCGGCCTTGATCCAGTCCAGGTAGCGGCGGCGCACGTAGCGGGCGAAGGCCAGGTTGGCGGCGTTCATCTGGTCGGACCAGGTCGAGAGCAGGCCGTGGTCCGAGTACTGGAAGATGTCCATGCCCCAGGCCACGAGATCCAGGTAGATGCCCTCCCAGTCGGCGGGGCTGGCCGCGGTGCCGATGCGGTCGCTGACGGCCATGAAGTTGGCCATGTAGTCGCGCATGACGGTCTCGCCGGTGAGCTTGCGGCCCTCCAGTTGCCGCTTCAGCGCCGAGAGGATCTGCAGGGGCGAGACGGGCTTGACCAGGTAGTCGTCGATGCGCTTGCCGATGGCCCGGGTCATCAGGTCCTCGGCCTCGCTCTTGGTGATCATGATCACCGGGATGCGCGCGTTGACCTTGCGCATCTCCTCGAGGGTCTCCAGGCCGCCCATGCCGGGCATCATCTCGTCCAGGAGCACGGCGTCGTAGATCTTCTCCCCCAGCAGCGCGATGGCGTCGCGGCCGTTGGTGGCGCCGTCGACCTCGTACCCCTTCTCGCCGAGGTACACCCTATGGGAGCGCAGATCCTCGATGTTGTCGTCGACCCACAGGATGCGGAAGGGCAAGACGGTCTCCTCAGGTTCGGGCCGCGGTCCGCGGCAGGGTGAAGGTGATGGTAGTGCCGCCGGGACCGGTCTCGGAGATGCGGATGCGGCCGCCGTGGTACTGGACGACGATGCGCCGGACCAGCGCCAGGCCCATGCCCCAGCCCCGCTGCTTGGTGGTGAAACCCGGCTCGAAGATCCGGTTCCCGACCCCCGGGGGGATGCCGCGGCCGGTGTCGCCGACGTGCAGGGCCACGCCGTCCTGCTGCCTCCCTTCCACCCGCACGGTGATGGTGCCCTTGCCGTCGGGCAGGGCGTCGATGCCGTTCTTGATCAGGTTCTCCAGCACCCAGCCCAGCAGGTCGCGGTTGAAGCGCACCGGTTCGTCGGCGAACCCCTCGCGGCGCAGCTGCACCCGTCCGCCCAGGTGGGGCAGCCGCCGCCGGAAGTACTCGATGGTGCCGTCGACCACCGCCATCAGGTCGGTGTCCTCCAGCTTGGGCATCGAGCCGATCTGGCTGAACCGGGCCGAGATCATGCCCAGCCGGTCCACGTCCCGGTTCAGCTCCACCATCAGGTCGGACCCCTTGTCGACCTTCTCCTCCAACAGGGCCACCCAGCCCATGATCGAGGTCAGCGGCGTGCCCAGCTGGTGGGCCGTCTCCTTGGCCATGCCCGCGAACAGGGCGGTCTGCTCGGCCTGCCTGCGGTTCTGCAGCGCCCACATGATGATCAGGAAGAAGAGCGCCATGATCGACAGCTCGAGGTACGGCATCACGCGGATGCGCGTGCTCAGCGCCGACCTTCCCCAGTGCAGGGTGCCCAGGCGCCGGCCGTCCGGCCCCTTGATGGCGAAGGGCTCCTGCTCCTGGTCGAAGCCGGCGGCCATGCTCAGGATCTCGGCGACGGCCGGGTTGCGGGGCTGCGTGGGGTCGACGTTCATCAGGAACGCGTAGTCGGGCAGGGGGATGCCGATCACCGGCTCGTTCCACAGCACCGGACGGCCGGCGTTGTCGGTGATGACGAAGGGCACCTCGATCTCGTTGATGATCTCGATCAGCGGCTGGATATCCTGGGTCTTGTCCGCCAGGAGCAGGCGGCTGGCCAGGTCCGAGAACAGGCGCGTGGTCAGGTAGCTCTGGCGTTCGACGCTCTTGGCCACCCGGATGGTGAAGACCGTGGTCGCCACCACGATGCTCACGCTCCCCAGCAGCAGGTAGATGATGAACAGATGCCGGCGCCGGATGCCCAGGAAGCTGCGCTGCCGGGTCCACGACGTCATCTCAGGCCAGATGCTCCATCCCGCCCATGTAGGGCACCAGGACCTGCGGCACCCGGATGCGGCCGTCGGCCGTCTGGTAGTTCTCCATGATCGCCACGAGGATGCGCGGCAGGGCCAGGCCCGAGCCGTTGAGGGTGTGCACGAAACCCTTGCGCTCGGGGCCCTTGAAGCGGATGCCCGCCCGGCGCGCCTGGAAGTCGGTGAAGTTGCTGCAGGACGAGACCTCCAGCCAGGCGCCGACGCCTGCGGCCCACACCTCCAGGTCGTAGCACTTGGCCGCGGCGAAGGAGAGGTCGCCGGTCGCAAGGGCCACCACGCGGTAGGGCAGCTCCAGCTTCCGCAGCAGTTCCTCGGCGTCGGCGGTCAGGCTCTCCAGCTCCTGCCAGCTGGTCTGCGGGTCGACGAACCTCACCATCTCCACCTTGTGGAACTGGTGGACCCGCAGCAGGCCGCGGGTGTCCTTGCCGGCGGCGCCCGCCTCGCGGCGGAAGCACGGGCTGAAGGCGCAGTACCGCAGGGGCAATTGCGCCTCGTCCAGGGTCTCCTGCATGTGCACGTTGGTGACTGAGACCTCCGCCGTGGGGATCAGGAAGAGCTCGTCCTCGCCGCAGTAGTACATGTCGTTCTCGAGCTTGGGTAGCTGGCCGGTGCCGGTCATGGCCGTGCGGTTGACCAGGTACGGGATGTTGAACTCGGTGTAGCCCTGCGCCAGGTGCACGTCCAGGAACCAGTTGATCAGGGCCCGCTCCAGCCGGGCGCCGGCGCCGCTGAGCACGGTGAAGCCGCTGCCGGACATGCGCGCGCCGCGCTCGGGGTGGAAGATCCCCAGCTCGGCGGCGATGTCCCAGTGGGGCATCACCGTGAAGTCCGGCCGCGCCGGCTCGCCCCAGGTGCGCACGATGCGGTTGTTGCCTTCGCCCCCCTCGGGACAGGACGGGTGCGGCACGTTGGGGACGCGCAGGTAGAGCGCCTCGACCTCGGCCTCCAGCTCGGCCGCGCGGGCCTTGAGCTGCTTGATGCGGTCTGACACGTCCTTCATGCGGGCGATGGCCTCGGCCGCGTCCTGTCCCGCCTTCTTCCGCTCGCTGATGGCCTTGTTGGCGCGGTTGGCCTCGGCCTGGAGGTTCTCGGTCTCCTGCAGGGCGGCGCGGCGCTCGGCATCCTTGTCGTAGTAGGCGGCGATGTCCACGGACTCGTTCTTCAGGGCCACGGCCCGGGTCACGAGCTCGCGGTTCTCGCGGAGGAACTTGCGGTCGAGCAAGGCGGATCCCCTTTGACGGCAACGGGTTCCCAAGCGGGCAGCGGAGGCTGGCGGCAGGGCCGGAACCGGGCACACGGCCAGGACGGGACCGGCTCCCTGCGGCCGGATTTCGGATTTGCATTCCGGTCCCGTGGCTGTTAGAAGGGTAGTAGCAAGGACCCGGCGGCGGCAAGCCCGAATCCCCGCCCAGCACCCCGGAGAGCGTTCCATGGACCGATCCCGTCTCATCGCGCGGCTGCGCGCGGTGCCCCTGCACCGCCGCGTCATCACGGCCCTCGACGTGCCGACCGGACGCGAGGCGGTGAGCCTGGCCGCGGCCCTGGGCCGGGGCGACCATTTCGTCAAGGTGGGCCTGGAGCTGTTCTCGGCCGCCGGCCCTGACGTGGTCGAGCACCTGCGGGCCATGCACCGCCGCGTCTTCCTGGACCTGAAGTACCACGACATCCCCAACACCGTGGCCGCGGCCGCCCGGGTGGCCGCGGCCACGGTGTTGGGGATGTCGTGGTAC
>JACZKN010000165.1 GCA_014859985.1 Candidatus Krumholzibacteriia bacterium
GCCTGCCGCTGGACGGGGTGCTGGCCCGGCCCCGCGGCGTCTTCGTCACCCTCAGCCGGGACGGCGCCCTGCGCGGCTGCATCGGCTCGCTCGACGGCAGGCTGCCCCTGGCCGAAGCGGTGCTCGAGAGCGGCCGCAACGCCGCGGTCGCCGACCCCCGCTTCCCCCCGGTTGCGCCGGACGAACTGGGGTCCCTGGACCTCGAGGTGTCGGTCCTGTCGCCCCTGGTGCCGGTGGCCGGGCCGGACGGGATCGAGGTCGGCCGCCACGGGGTCGTGCTGGGCAAAGGGGACCGGCGGGCGGTCTTCCTGCCCCAGGTCGCCCCGCAGAACGGCTGGGACCGGGACACCATGCTCACCCAGCTGGCCCTGAAGGCGGATCTGCCGCCGGACGCCTGGCGCCGCGGAGCCTCGTTCGCCGTGTTCACGGCGGATGTTTTCTAGTTGTAGGGCGGCCCCCAGGGGGCTATTTTCTGGGTCCGAGGCGCAGATGGCGGGGTTTGCGGGGCAACCCCGCCATTCTTGGTATTGCAAGGAAGTGACGGTGACGCATGGGTCTGCTCGACAAGGTGCACAACTTCAAAGCGGCCAAGCAATTGATCGACCTGGATCTCTACAACTATTTCCGGGTCATCGAGTCCGCCCAGACCAACACCGTGCGCTATCGGGGCCGCGAAGTCATCATGCTCGGGAGCAACAACTACCTCGGCCTGACCAACCATCCCAAGGTGAAGGAGGCGGCCCAGGCCGCCGTCGCCAAGTACGGGACGGGCTGCGCCGGCTCGCGCTTCCTGAACGGGACCCTGGACATCCACATCGAGCTCGAGGACAAGCTGGCCAAGCTGGTGGGCAAGGAGAAGGCGCTGGTCTTCTCCACCGGGTTCATGGTCAACCAGGGAGTGCTCAGTTCGCTGGTGGGCCGCAACGAGACCATCATCGTCGACCGCACCGACCACGCCTCGATCATCGACGGCGCGCGCCTGAGCTTCGGCGACGTGCGCAAGTACAAGCACAACGACATGGAGAACCTCGAACTGGTGCTCCAGAGCGAGGCGGACACCAACAAGCTGATCATCGTCGACGGGGTGTTCTCCATGGAGGGCGACATCGCCAGGCTGCCGGAGATCGTGCGGCTGGCGCAGCAGTACGACGCCGTGGTGATGGTGGACGACGCCCACGGCGTGGGCGTCCTGGGTGACCACGGCCGCGGCACCTGCCAGCATTTCGGCCTGACGGACCAGGTGCAGCTGATCATGGGCACCTTCAGCAAGTCCCTGGCCTCGGTCGGCGGCTTCGTCGCCGCGGACGCCGCCACCATCCACTACATCCAGCACCTCGCGCGCGCGCTGATGTTCTCGGCCAGCATGCCGCCGGCGTCGGTGGCCTCGGTCTCGGCGGCCGTCGACGTGATGCTCGAGGAGACCTGGCGGCACGAGGCGCTGTGGCACAACAACGACATCATGCGGGCCCGCCTGAAGGACGCCGGCTTCAACACCGGCCCGAGCGAGACGCCCATCATCCCCGCCGTGGTGGGCGAGGACATGACGGCGTTCAAGTTCGTACGGCGCCTGATCGACGAGGGCGTGTTCGCCAACCCTGTGATCAGCCCGGCGGTGGAGCCGGGCAACGCCCTGATCCGCCTGTCACTGATGGCGACCCATACCGAGGACGAGATCCACAAGGCCATGGACATCATGACCCGGGTGGGCCGGGAGCTGGGCGTCGTGCCCGCCTGAGGGCCGCGCCGCCCGCGCCGCCCGCGCCG
>JACZKN010000166.1 GCA_014859985.1 Candidatus Krumholzibacteriia bacterium
GGCCCACCCCACCAGCAGCGCCACCCCGCC
Organism: Candidatus Krumholzibacteriia bacterium; assembly: GCA_014859985.1. Classification (GTDB taxonomy): domain Bacteria; phylum Krumholzibacteriota; class Krumholzibacteriia; order LZORAL124-64-63; family LZORAL124-64-63; genus JACZKN01. Next base: position 31 of record JACZKN010000166.1, read on the forward strand.
CACCGGCGTGACCGCGCCCAGGGCGCGGATACCGGTCAGGGTCATCGCGTAGAGGCTCCCGCTGAACAGCAGGATGCCCAGCTGGAACGCCCAGCCCGCGGTCCGGGGCAAGGCGGCGTCGGTGGCCAGGCGCGAGGCCAACAACGCCACCAGGCCCAGGGCCAGGGCGTGGGCCAGGTGGTAGTGGGCGGCGGTCTGCCACCACTCCAGGCGCTGGGCGCCGTCGGGCAGGGCGGACAGGCGGTTCTTCAGGCCGTGGGCGCCGAACGCGCCCAAGGCCACGGCCAGGAAGCCGTTGATGCCGGCCAGCAGCATGAACATACGCATGGGGATCCTTTCGCAGTCAGTCCCGCACGGGCACGAATCGCTATTCGAAGATGTTCCGCCTCATGATGCTGGCATTCGCCCCGACGAGCACACAATCGCCCCCCGGACCCAAGCTGGCACTGTAGATCTGGTTGCCACCAACTTCCTCCCAAACCCAGGTGCGACCCCCATCGTACGTCAAGAAAGGACCAGAAAGCGTACACAGCACCCCGATTCCGTCCGGTCCCAGAACGAGCTTCCGGGCGAACAACCCCGGCCATTCGGCGCTGGTCCAGTGCTGCCATATCATCTCGTAGGACAGCCAATGCTCGCCCCCATCATCGGTGCGCAGGACTGTCGCAGGGTTACCATCACCAACGACGAGGCCGTGCATCGAGTCCAGGAGAACCATGGAGCGCAGATCCTCGTGTGAAATGGACATGTTGTTCTTGATCCACCAGGACTCGCCTCCGTTGACGGTCTTCCAGATGTAGCCCAGACGACCGAACACGAAGACCGTATCCGGGCCGGCCATGGCCACGCCGTTGAAGGCATAGGGCATCCCTGTGACGTCCAGTCGCCGCCAGGTGGCACCACCGTCTTGCGTCCGCAGCACGACACCATTGTCCCCGACCACGAATCCCGTGTCCGGTCCGCCGAAAGCGATGCCGTTGAGGTTCTCCGTCCGGCCGCTGTCCAGGCGCTGCCACTGCGACCCTCCGTCGTCGCTGCGCAAGAGGACTCCGCCGTCACCGGCAACGAAAGCGGCGCCGTCTTCGCCGAAGGTGACCGCACGGAGCGTCGCCGGCGTGCCCGGGTCGATCTTCGACCAGCGCGCGCCGCCGTCGAGGGTCCGATACACCATGCCGCTGTCGCCTACGGCGAGGCCAAGTTGCGCGTCCGCAAAGGCGACATCGAGCAGGGCCGCCGGGGTCCAAGGCAGAAGCGGCCGCCAGGTCTGTCCGCGGTCCGTCGAACGCACGATGGAGCGATTGGCCGCCAGGATATCGTTGCTGCCGGCCCAATGCAGGGACCAGACCAACGACAAGCCCGACGGACGAATCGTCCAGGTCTCGCCTCCGTCCTCCGTGTGTAGCAAGGAACCGTCGGCGCCGCCCGCGACGATCTCGTCATGACTCAGTACGGCAACGTTTTTGAGCCGGCGCTCGTAACCGGTCGTACAGCGTCGCCAGTGCTGCCCGTGATCCGAGGTGATCATCACCAGGCCTGCATCGCCGACCACCGCACCGAACGCATCGTCGAGGAAGTCGATGGCCAGGAGATCGTCCGTCGTGCCCGATGCAAAGGCCTGCCAAGTGCGCCCGCCGTCGCGGGACGAGAGCATCGTTCCCTCGCAGCCGACGGCAATCGCCGCTTTCGGTCCAGTGTATGCCACGCCGTCGAGTTCCTCGGACGTTCCGCTCATCGCGGCCGTCCAGGTGCGACCTCCATCGTCCGTGCGCAGGATCGTGCCGCCGCGGCCAACGACGAGGCCGTGGTCACGGTCCCTGTAGCGCACGCACCAGAGGTCCTGATCCGTCCCGCTGTCACGGGCCGACCAATGGTCCCCGGCGTTTTCCGTATGGACCATCGCCCCGCCCAGGCCGACCGCCGTCCCGCGCCGTGAATCCGCAAAGCGGACATCCACCAGATCGTAGGACGTGCCACTCGCTTGGGCGCGCCAGGTCGCGCCGCCGTCATCGGAGCGAACGATCGTCCCGTCCGGTCCGACCCCGACGACGACCGACGACCCGACCCCGCCGACACCTATGATCGGGTTGCCCTGCGGCAAAGGGTGCTGCCACTGCCATGCCGCCAAGGCCGGTGGCGGCGGCGGTGGCGACGCCGGATTGTCGCCGCAACCCGGCAGGTTCAACAGACCGGCACAAACGCACGCCGCCATGACCACCCGGTTCCGGCTGTCCACGGGATACCTCCTCCTGTTGGCGTATTCGTTGGCATGGTCACGCCGCCGGGCGTCTACTTCAGGAGAGTCAGCCGCAACTCGAAATGATAATATTAAGTCAAATACGTTCGTGTCAAAAACGATCTCGGAACGCCCCAGCGCTTACGGCCGCGCCAGGACCGGCACCAGAGATTCGGCAAAGGGCGGCCGCAGCACGCCATGCTCGGTGATGAAGGCCGTGATCAGCTCCGCCGGCGTGACGTCGAAAGCCGGGTTCCAGGCGCCCACGCCGACAGGGGTGAACCGCACGCCGCCGAAGCCGTGGACCTCGGCCGGGTCGCGCTCCTCGATGACGATGGCGTCGCCGGCGGCGGTGGCGGGGTCGAAGGTGGAGGCCGGCGCCGCGACGTAGAAGGGCACGCCGTGGCGGTCCGCCAGCACCGCCAACGGATAGGTGCCGATCTTGTTGGCGGTATCGCCGTTGCACGCGATCCGGTCGGCGCCGGTGATCACGGCGTCGATGCGGCCCTGGCGCAACAGGGTGGCCGCCGCGCCTTCGCAGACCACGGTAACCTCGATGCCCTGGCTGGCCAACTCCCACGCCGTCAGGCGGGCGCCCTGCAGGAGGGGCCGGGTCTCGTCGGCGTACACCTGCACGCCCCGGCCGGCCGCGTGGGCGGCGAAGACCACGCCCAGGGCGGTGCCGTAGCCGCCGGTCGCGAGGCCGCCGGCGTTGCAGTGGGTCAGCACGGTGGCGCAGTCCGGCAGCAGGGCCGCGCCGGCCTCGCCCAGGGCCCGGCACCTGGCCACGTCCTCGTCGCGCACGGCCTGGGC
>JACZKN010000167.1 GCA_014859985.1 Candidatus Krumholzibacteriia bacterium
GGTCGATGTCCACGCCCGTCAGGCGCGCCGCGCAGGACGCCAGGGCCAGGGTCTGGGCGCCGTTGCCGCAGCCCACGTCCACCAGGTGCCCGCAAGGCACCGGCAGCAGCGGCGCCACGAGCCGCCGACGGCGGTCCAGCACGAACTGCCCGGCGCACGCGGGCAGGCCGCCGGCCAGGTGGGCCGGACCCGGCAAGGCGCCGGTGTCGGGGTTTGCGGCGGGATCCATGTCTGCTATGTTCGCTCCCATGACCGACGACCACAAGAAGAACGACGGGAACGGGCCCGGCCGCGACGACCTTCCGCCGGAGGACGAGATCCGCCGTGGGCGGCCCTTCGACCTGACCGAGGCGATCGGCCGTGCGGGCGCGGGGGCCCTGAAGGGGGCCTCGCCGGTGGCCCGCTCCCGCCAGTTGGTGCTGGGGATCCGCCGCCTGCTGGAGGACCGCCTGCCCGATCCCGAGGGCTCCCTGACCCGCACGATCCTGGCCCGGCTCGAGGCCGACCCGCCGCTGCTCGCCGGCCACGCCGACGATCCGCCCGGAGCCGTGGCCGCCTTCGTCGACCGCATCCTCGGCACCCCGGGCGCCCTGGCGGACCTGGTCCGGGACGCCGACGCCCGCTGGGGACGGGACTACGCCGAACGCCCGCACTTCGAGCGTGGCGGCCCGCCCCACCCGGACGATCCCTACACCGAGGCGGGCGTGCGCGCCCTGCTCGAGAGCCTGCGCCGCGGCATCTAGCCCGCGCCCCGGAACCCGAAGAGATCCACCAGGTCGGTGATGGCGTCGATCACGTGGTCCGGCCCCGCCGCCCGCACCTGCTCCGGCGCTCCCAGCCCGTAGGTGCAGCCCACGGCCACGGCCCCCAGCCCGCGGGCGGCCAGGATGTCGTTGGGGCTGTCGCCCACGACGACGACCCGGTCCGGCCGCACCTCGAGCCCCGCCAGGCAGGCCGCCAGGTGGGCCGGGTCCGGTTTGCGGGCCGGAACCTGGTCGCCCCCCACGATCCGCCGGAACACATCCTCCAGACCCAGGCCGCCGAGGATCGCGTCGGTGAAGGCGCGCGGCTTGTTGGTGGCCAGGTGCAGGGGCAGGTCGGCGAAGCGGGCCAGCACGCCGCGCACTCCCGGATAGAGGCGCGTGTGATCCAGCAGATGCTCCCCGTAGTGGCGCGCGAAGACCACCTGCGCCTCGTCCAGGCGCCCGGCGTCGACGGGTAGTCCCGTGCGGCCGGAGGCCGCGTCGTGACCCAGGGTCCGCTCCAGCAGCCGCCGCACGCCGTCGCCCACGTACCCGGTCAGCACCGGCACGGGCAGCTCCGGCAGGCCGAAGCGCGAGCGCACCGCGTTGGCCGCCAGGGCGACGTCCAGCCCCGAATCGACCAGGGTCCCGTCCAGGTCGAAGATGAACGCCGCCGGCGGCCCGGTCATGACAGGAGCACCGTCGTCGCCTCGGCCTCGCGGACCGGGGCGACGCCGGTTTCCCGGGCCCGGGTCGCGGTGCCGCCGGCGGCCGGGACGAGGATCAGCATCAGGTTGCGCATCGCAGTTGACCTCGGCGGGGTGGTCGGGTCCGGTCGGCCTCCGCAGGCTAGCACGGGACCGTGGTCCCGTCGATACGATGGAGCCGGCGCCCCGGGGCCGCCGGCTCCGTCGGCAGGACCGCGGGCCTCAGCGCACGAGGCTCAGCTTGACCGTACCTTCGCCGCCGTTCCAGCGGACGCGCGCGAAGTAGACCCCCGAGGGGGCCGCCCGGCCGGCGTCGTCGGTGCCCCGCCAGGTCAGGGCATGGCGTCCCCGGTCGTAGGGGCCGTCCGCCACCAGCGCCACGCGCCGTCCGGCCGCGTCGAAGACCGTCACCGTGACGTGCGCCCCCCGGGGCAGTTCGAAGCCGATCTCCGTGGCCGGGTTGAACGGATTCGGCCGCGCTCCGGTGACCCGGAACGCCGTCGGCGGTTCGCCGTCCGCCACCCCGCTCATGACGGGCTCGACCAGGGTGAGCACCTGGTTGACCTGCAGGCCGAGGGTGTCGGTCACCTGCCCGCCGGGCCAGAAGACGCGCAGGGTGTCGACGACGGCCAAGGCCGCCAGCCCGAACTCCACCCGCGGCGAGTTCTCGGCGCAGAAACCCGCCTCGTCGCCCACCTCCCGCCACTGGGACTGGCCGGCGGCGACGAGTTGCACGCGAGCCCCGATGGCCGAGGCGTTGCCGTAGCGGCCGTGCAGGTCGACGTGCAGCCAGGCGTTGCCGTTGGCGATGTCGTTGCGGAAAAGCTTGTTGGGCGAGCCCCAGTTCACCACGTAGAGGTCCAGGTCCCCGTCCAGGTCGACGTCGGCGAAGGCGCAGCCCTGGCCCGCACCGGTGTCCCCCAGGGGGCCGTTGGTGTCGTCGCTGAACACCCAACCGCCGTCGTTGCGCAGCAGGTGGTTGGCCCCTCCGGCGTCGCAGACGTAGAGGTCCAGGTCGCCGTCGTTGTCGTAGTCCCCCCAGGCTGCGCCCGTGTTCAGGCCCATCAGCATGACCGGCGGCGTCGAGACGTCGGTGAACATCCCGCCGCCGTCGTTGCGGAAGAGCCGGTTGGGCTGGTTGTACGTGTTGCAGAGATAGAGATCGAGGTCGCCGTCGTTGTCGGCGTCGCCCCAGCAGGCGCCGGTGCCGGCACCGGGGTCCGCCAGCGGACCGGGCGTGACCACCGCGAAGATGAAGTTCCCGTCGTTGCGGTACAGGTCGTTGGGCAGGCCGTGCCGCACGAGGTAGCAGTCGGGGTCGCCGTCGTTGTCGTAGTCCCCCCAAGCGGCGTCCCAGGCGTCGGCGGTGTCGTCCAGCGGCGGCACGCTCAGGTCCGCGAAGGCGCCACTGCCGAGGTTGCGGATCAGGCGGTTGTTGGCCCCGTTGATGGTCGTCACGTACAGGTCCAGGCGCCCGTCGCCGTCGACATCCACCCATTGGACGCCCATGCCGTCGGCCGGATCGTTGGCTGGGCCGGCGGGCACGTCCATGAAAAATGCCCCCAGGTTCTGGAAGAGCCGGTTAGGTGCGGCCCAGTTGGCGACGTACAGGTCGGGCCGGCCGTCGTTGTCGAAGTCGCCCCACATGGCTTCCGCAGCCCAGGCCTGGTTGCCCTCTACCGGTCCGGTGATGTCGGTGAAGCCCGACGCCAGGTCGTTGCGCAGCAGACGGCACCAGCTCTGGGCGTTGGTGATGTACAGGTCCGGATCGCCGTCCCCGTCCTGGTCGGCCCAGGTCACAGCGCGGCCGTAGCCCGGGCCCCCTTCCGGACCGGAGGTGACGTCGGTCCACTGGGGCGGTACCACCGGCGTCAGCGCCGCGATGGCGGCCACCAGGTTCGGGCGCGGCCCGATGGCGCCCGCCGGCGGAGTCACCTGGGGCGTGCCCGTAGCGACCAGCGTGGCGCGCACCACCGCCGGCACAGGCGGCGTAGCCGCGACATTCGCCTTGTACCAGCCGATCAGGCTGGTGACCGCGCCGGCGACCACCGCCGAAGCGCTGGAGGTGCCGTTGAAGCCGCCGGCGTAATGGAGGTTCTTGCCCTCGGCGCTGTACAGGTCGCCATAGCCCGTGGTCACCACGTCGGCGCCCCAGCCCTGCACATCGAAGCGCGAGCCGTAGCTGGAGAAGGACAGGCGCGTGCGGTCCCAACTGGTCACCGCGCCGCCGGCGCCCACGACGATGGCACCGGAGTCGCCCCACCAGGTCAGGGTGTCGGTGTCGAAGTTGCCGTTGCCGCCGGCCTCGACCACATTCACGCCCGCGCCGACGGCGTTCTGGATGGCCGCGTAGACCGCGGTCAGCCCCTGGCTGGTGGTAGGCGACCGCACCGGATACCACTCCACGGGCACGTAGCTGGCCGTAGTCCCGGAACCCGCCCACCACCACTGCTGTTCCAGCAGGATGACGTCGCCGGCCTGCATTTGGGCCAGGGCCAGGGCGATGGCACCGGTCAGGTTGTAGGTCTGCGGGTTGCCGTAGTAGCAGCCGCAGGTCAGCAGATTCGCGCCCTTGCAGATGCCGGTGGTGCCCCAGCCGTTGTCGTCGGCCACGAGCACGCCGATGGACGCGGTGCCGTGGTCGTCACCCGTGACGCCGGGCGGATTGCCGTGGTTGGTGGCCAGTTGCGACCCGGGCGCCCGGCCCAGGTCCTGGTGCGCGTAGTTCCACTCGTACTCGATGTCGCAGACCGTCACCCCGTTGCCGTCGCCGCCGGGCAGCGTCCAGGCGTAGGTCGCGCCGACGCCCGCCGGCACCGTCGCGGCCGTGGCCAGGTATCCCTGCTGGGGCGACAGGTCCCCCGGCACCGGCGGCTCCGGCGGAATCGCCGCCGGGTAGGCCCGGTGCACCCCGGGCAGGAGATCCAGTTCGGCAGCGACGGTCCCGCCGTCCGTCCCTCCGAACAGGATCAGCTGGTAGATGTTGTTCAGGTTGTAGACGGGCTCGCCCCAGGCAGCCGTGGCCTCGACCGACCACAGGTCGACCAGGTCCTCGGGCACGCCTGCGCACACCCGCCCCCATTCGCCGCCGCCGGCGGCGGCGACCACCGCAGCGACGCCGTCGACGGCGTTCAGGCCGGAGAGATCCACCAGCTCGCCCAGTTCCAAGCGGACGGCCGATTCCTGGATGAACATCACTTCCACGACCGCGGGATCGTAAGGGTACTCGTAGGGTTGGGCCTGGGCCGCACAGGCGGCAAGCAGGACCGCCGCGACGCAGGCAAGGCTGGCGATGCGCATGGTCTTCCCCGTTTCCGGCCGACAGCCGGCCCCCATCCCCCACAGGAGCACCCCACGCCGGCCCGGAGAAAACCATACATCATGTTCAATTTCAGTTGTTATACAGATAACACGAGGGCCCCCGGGACAATTCAACTTGCTTTCCTGCAAGGATTTGAGAATACGGTGCAGCGATCAGCGGGGGATCGCCGCGCAGATCTTCGCCTGCCCGTGCATGGCGATGATCTCGTACTCGGCCTGGAACACCGCCAGCAGCTCGAGCATCTGCCCGTCGTCCAGGGCGGTGTTGATCTCGTTCATCCAGGTGCCCAGCACCACCAGCCGTGGCGTGCGGGCCGTGAAGGCGTCCATCAGGCGGTGGCGGTCGGCGACGTGGTAGCGCGCCTTCTGCGGCGGCGTCAGCTGCTCCGAGACGCCGAAGGCGAAGTGGTTCTCCATCCCGGGGAAGTGGGTGCGCCCGGCGCCGAACACGTAGCCCGGCCAGAACGACAACACCAGGTCCCCGGGCGCGCTTTGCCGGCGGATCTCGGCGACCACCCGGTCGTAGGACCGGAAGCTCCAGGCCGGATCCGGATCCATGCCCGGCCTCAGCAAGCCCAGCACCAGGGCACCGCCCATGGCCGCCACCGCGGCCGCCGTGCCTGTCCGGCGGCGGGAGTCCCGGACCAGGCGGGCGAGCCCCGCGGCGGCCAAGGGCAGCCCGAGCGGCACCAGGGGGACCGTGAAATACTGGTCGTACACCGGGTCCGGTGCCATGCAGGCCAGGAAGAACACCGCCACGGCCAGGGCGACGACGGCCAGGAACCGCCGCTCCGGTCCGGTCACCTGCCGCAGCCCCGCCGCCCCCCACGCCGCCAGCAGCAGGTAGCCCAGCAGGTAGGGATTGGTGGCCAGGATGCGCCCGGTACCGCCGAGTGCGGCGCCCAGGCGCACCCCCAGGCCGGGTTCCGGGTGCAGGAACTTCAGTTCGCTGTAGCGCAGCGCGTGGTAGCCCAGGTTGTTGAACCCGGCCAGGTCCGGATCCTGGAGCCAGGCCACGGCCAGGGGCCCACAGCCCAGGATGAAGCCGCCCAGCAAGGCCAGCGCCTGCCCCGTCGCCCGCCGCCGCCCGCCGCCATCGGGCCACAGCACCAGGCCGGCGGCCAGCACGGGTCCCAGGGGCGCGAAGAAGAGCCGGGTCGAGGCCGCCAGCCCCAGGGCCGCGCCCGCGCCC
>JACZKN010000168.1 GCA_014859985.1 Candidatus Krumholzibacteriia bacterium
GTCAGGGTGTCCGTGGCGGTGGTCCGCTGCTGCGGCCAGGTGCTGCTGCTTCCTCCCGGCAGCGCGGCCGTGCCGGCACCTGCGGCCTGGGGACCGCCGGCGCGGGAGGACCTCGCCGGTCTGCACCGCGGCCTGTGGGGACTTCCCTTGACCGCCTGGTTCCCGGCGGCCGCCGAGCCCGGTCCCGGGCCCAGCTTCGCCCTGGATCTGTGGCGCCGTTGGGCCGGTTCCGCCCTGGTCCGGCCGCCCGTCGCGGCCGGGCGGATCGCCCACGGGATCACCCGCTTCCGCCTTGCCGTCGAGGTGGTGGCCCTGGAGCTGCGCGCGGGCACCGACGCGGGCGCGCCGGGTGGCGCGGACGCCGTCTGGTCCCCGTGGCCGCCGGTCCATCCGGTGTCGAAACTGGTTCGCAAAGTCGTTGCGCGGGAATCGCATGGTTCCGGTTGACAACCGGCGTGATTCCCACCTATTTACCCAGAAGGTCTTGAAACCTCAGCCTCATCCGCAACGAGGTCCCCAGATGCTGCAGATCACCCGCCAGACCGAATACGCCATTCGCGGGCTCCAGGAATTGACCCGCCGGAACGACGACGCACCGGTCCAGCTCAAGGTCATCGCCGGTTCCTGCGAGGTGTCCGAGGCCTTCCTGGCCAAGATCTTCCAGATGCTGGCGCAGGCCGGCATCGTCAAGTCGCACCGCGGCGTCAAGGGCGGCTTCAGCCTCGCGCGTCCGGCCGGCCAGATCGCGCTGCGCGAGGTGGTGGAGGTGTGCGAGGGCGGGATCGTGCTGAACCACTGCCTGCGCAAGGTCGATCCCTGCGAGGACGCCGGCACCTGCCAGGTGGCCGGGGTGTGGCGCGAAGCCCAGGCGGCCCTGACCGGCGCCCTCGACCGCACGAGCCTCGCCGACATCGCCTGAACCGGCGCACGCGCCGCGAACCGCCGACCCACGAGCCCCCTGCCGTTGGCAGGGGGCTTCGTCCTGCCCGGGACTCAGGCGCCGGTCCGGCGGCGGCGCAGCTGGCCGCAGGCGGCGTCGATGTCGCGCCCGCCGCTCTCGCGGATGAAGGCGGCGACGCCCGCGTCGGTCAGTACCTGCTGGAAGGCCAACGTGCGCTCGCGCGCCGGGCGGTCCAGGTCGTCGTCGTGGAGCGGGTTCATGGGGATGAGGTTGACCTTGAAGGGTCGGCCCGCCAGCAGGCGGGCCAGGGTCCGGGCCTGCTGCAGGCCGTCGGTGCGCCCCTCGATCAGCACCCAGGCGACGGTGACCCGCCGGCCGGCCGCGCGGCCGTAACGTTCGGCCAGGTCCACCGCCTCGGCCACGGGCGTGCGCCCGGGCACCGGCATGAGCCGACGGCGCGATTCGTCGTCGGCTCCGCCCAGGCTCAGGGTCAGGCCCACGCCCGGCGCGGCGGCGAGCAGCCGTGCGAGCCCCTCGCGGGGGCCGCTGGTGGAGATCTGGATCCTCCGCTTCGACATGCCCAGGCCGTCCGGGTCGGTCATGATGGCCAGGGCCGCGGCCAGCGGGTCCCAGGCGTCCAGCGGTTCGCCCATGCCCATGAAGACGACGTTGAAGGAACGCTCGCCGTGCCCGGGCATCGGCACCGCGACCAGGTCCGCCTCGAGGCGCTGGATCTGCTCGATGATCTCGCCGGGCTCGAGGTCCCGCACCAGCCCGCCCCGGGCCGTGGCGCAGAAGCGGCAGGCCATCGCGCAGCCCACCTGCGACGACACGCAGAAGGTGGCGTGGTGCGCCATGGGGATGATCACGCTCTCGACGTGGTGGCCGTCGCGCAGCCGGAACAGGAACTTGCGGGTGCCGTCAGCGGAAACCTGCCTCGCCTCCGGCTCCAGGGCGGCCAGATCCCAGGCCGCGGCGAGGTCGTCCCGCCAGGCCCGCGGCAGGTTGGTCATGGCGTCCCAGGCCAGGGCGCCCCGACCGTGGACCCAGTGCCGCAGCTGGTCGCCCCGGTAGCGGGGCTGGCCGGCGGCCGCGGACACACCGGCGAAGGCGGCCGGAACCAGCGAGCGCAGCAGGGGTTTCGATTCGCTCACGGCGGCTCCCGGCGCGGCAAGGGCGGGGCCTCCGCTCCGGGTCTTGACACCCGCTGCCGGCGCCGCCATGGTCAACCCCGGACACGGTCGTCGGGGACTCGACGCGACAATGTCCTGCCGAATCAACCGCCACGCAAGGAAGAGCCCGTGAAGACGGTCCTGATCGTCGACGACGAAGCCGCCATCCGCGAGACCCTCGACCAGATCCTGGCCTACGAGGGCTACGCCGTGCGCACCGCCGCCACCGGCGCCGAGGCCCTGGCCGAACTGGAGCGCCTGGCCCCGGACGTCCTGCTGCTGGACATCAAGATGCCGGGCATGGACGGCTTCGAGGTCCTGCAGCGGCTGAAGGCCGCCGGGCACTCCGTGCCGGTGATCGTGATCTCGGGCCACGGAACCATCGAGACCGCCGTCGAGGCGGTCAAGGCCGGCGCCTACGATTTCCTGGAGAAGCCCCTGGAGCGCTCGCGCCTGCTGGTGACCCTGGCCAACTGCCTCGAGCATCGCAAGGTCGTCCAGGACCGCAGCTACCTCGCCGCCCAGGCCGGGGCCGACTCGCCCCTGGTGGGGGAGAGCCGCGGCATGCGGGAGGTGAAGGCCTTCATCGAGAAGGTGGGACGGACCGACGCCACCGTGCTCATCACCGGCGAGAACGGCACGGGCAAGGGCCTGGTGGTGGCCGCCCTGCACCGGGCCAGCGCCCGGCGCGACCGGCCGCTGGTGGAGGTCAACTGCGCGGCCATCCCGAAGGAACTGGTGGAGAGCGAGCTGTTCGGCCACGAGCGCGGCAGCTTCACCGGCGCGGACCGGCAGCGCATCGGCAGGTTCGAGCAGGCCGACGGCGGCACCCTCTTCCTGGACGAGATCGGCGACATGAACGAGGAGGCCCAGGCCAAGGTGCTCAAGGCGGTGGATGAGGGGCGTTTCCAGAGGGTGGGCGGGCACGAGACCCGCAGCGTGGACGTCCGCATCATCGCCGCCACCAACCGCGACCTCTCCCAGCCCGACTCGGGTTTCCGCCAGGACCTGTTCTTCCGCCTGAACGTCCTGGCGATCCACCTGCCTCCCCTGCGGGAACGGGGGCAGGACATCGAACGGCTGCTGGAGTGGTGCATGGCGGACATGTCCCGGCGGCTGAAGGCCCGACCCCGCCGCTACGCGCTGGAGACCCTGGCGATCCTGCGCCGGCATTCCTGGCCGGGCAACGTCCGGGAGTTGCGCAACCTGGTGGAAAGACTGCTGATCCTGGCTCCGGAGGAGGTCATCCGGCCCGCCGACCTGCCCGCCCTGCCGGGGGCTGCCCCGACCGCCGACCGGGAAGCCTCCCTGCTGGCCTGCCGGGACTTCCAGGAGTTCAAGGACCGCAGCGAAACCATATTTCTGCAGCACAAGTTGCGGGAGAACATGTATAATGTCAGCAGGACCGCCGAGTCCCTCGGGATGCAGCGGAGCAACCTGTACAAGAAGATCACCAAGTACGGGCTGCGGACCCAGCCGGAGCTGGACTGAGACAAAAGCGGCGGCGGACGTTGACTCCGCGGCCGCGGTTCAGTAGATAGATGGAGGGATTTTTGCAGGCCGGTCACCCGGGGCACCGCAAGGGGGCGACCGGTCGGCCGCAGGGATTGCGGACGGGGTGTATCCGCGAGGAGAAGGACATGAAGAGGCTGTTTCCCGTTCTTCTTGTGGTCCTGACGGTTTTCTGTGCCGCTCCGCTCCTTTTCGCCACCGCCTGGGCCGGCGAGGAAGATGGCGCGCTGACCAATCCGTCGCCGACCAGGACCGGCACCGGCTGGGTTGTGGAAACCACGGGTACCACCGACGACGACCAGGGCGGGGATCCCGATACCGCCGGCGATACCCTTGGCGCCAACAAGACCAGTGATCTGCTGGGCGGCTTGAACGGCTGCCAGAGCGGACAGGACCCGATCTGGCTGGAAGTGATGCTCCAGCTGCTGGAATGCTTCACGATCCTGCGCTGAGGCCGCGCCCCGGGGGCGGCTGGGCCATGATCGACGGACGGAGTTGAGGCGGAACCGATCCACTTACTCGCCAAGGGATACGGTTGATGAAAGACCATTTCGAAGGTCCGAAAAAGTCGCGTGCGGACGGGCCCGGGGACGGACGCTTGTCCGGCACCGCGGATTGGGCCCGCCTCGAGGAGGTGGGTGATCTCCACTTCCACGCGTCCGCCTTCTCCACCGCCCTGGACTACTTCGCCCAGATCAACGGCGACGCATCGCTGGCGCGCATGGACCTGCGCGCCGCGCTGCGCGTGCTGCGCAAGTCCGTCGATGCGCACCTGCTGTTGGGCGCCCACGCCCCTGCCGAGGTGCTGCTGGAAAGGGCCTTTGCCCTGCTGGACCGCCACGCCGACGGGGACGAGCCCGACCTCGTGGTCATCGAACGGGCCGTCTTCCAGACCCGCCAGGCCATCATCCTGCGCGAACGGGGCCGGCTGCAGGACGCGCTGCACCTGGCCAAGCGCTCCTTCAGCGTGCTGGCTTTGACCGACCACCACGCCGAGGTGGCCCACCTGCAGGTGGTCATGGGCATCTGCCACATGCGCCTGGGCCGGCTGGAGAAGGCGGAGGAGTTCTACAACGACGGCCTTGCCACCTTCCGGCGCATCGGCCATGACCTGGGTGTGGCCAACCTGCTGAACAACCTGGCGCTGCTGCACAAGATCGGCTGCCGCTGGGACCGTTCCCTGGCCCTGATGGACAAGGCCGTGGCGCTGGCGGGGCGCATCGGCGCCAGCCACCTGCTGCCGGGCTTCTACCTGAACCAGGGGCTGGTGCTGCTGAAGGTGGACCGCCTGGGCGAGGCGCGCGCGCTGCTGGCCAAGGGGCTGCGCCTGGCCGCCAGCCTGGGCGACCGTGCCAACCAGACCCGCCTGCACCTGGCCATGGGCCGGTTGGAAACCCTCTCGGGCCGCCTGGCCCGGGCGGAGGAGCTGGTCCTCGAGGGCCGTGCCTTGGCCGAGGCCGGCCGGTACCTGCGCGAGGCCACCATCGCCGACGAGTACCTGGGCGACATCCTGCTGGCCCGCGGCGACGTGGAGAAGGCCCGCTACAACTACGAACTGGGCCTGCAGAAGGCCCGGCGCATCGCCAGCGGCAACGACCTGGAAGCGGAGTTGCAGCGCCGCATGGGCGAGGCCCACCTGGCGGCCGGCAGCCTGCACGAGGCGGTGGCGGTCAGCCAGGCGGCCCTCGCCATCTGCGGCGACTGCGGCGAAGCCTACGAACTGGGATTCTGCCACGCGACCCTCGGCCGGGCCTACGCGGCCCAGGGCGACCGCAAGCTCTCGGACCACCATTTCCGCGAGGCCATCGCCACCTTCGGCCAGCAGCAGCTGGTCCACCTGTGGTGCCGTGCGATCCTGGCCTTCGCCGACGCGCGGCGCGACGGGGCGGACGAGGCCGACCTGCTGCTGCTGCGCCGCTACCTGATGGACGCCCAGGAGCACGGCGCCGCCGCCGTGGGCGACCGCATGCTCTGCGATGTCCTGGACCGGCTGGCGCGGGTGCAGATCCGCCTCGGGCAGTTCGACGACGCCCTGCTGACGGTCTTCGAACTCGAGCGCCACGCCGCCGGCGTGGAGGATGCCGACCTGACCAGGGGCGTGGTCGTGCTGCGCGACCGCATCGAATCGGGCCTGCTGGGCGGGGTGCAGAAGGCCGAGAACCACCTGCAGGCCATCAGCGCCCTGCCCGGACTGTTCAACCGCAGCGACGACTCGGTGCCCCGCAACCTGGACTCGGTGCTCGCCGCGGGCATGGAAAAGGTGCAGGCCGATGCGGGCTTCATCGCCATGGCCGAAGGTCGCGACGGCGCCCTGCGCATCGCCGCCCGCAACGGTCTGACCGAGAACCTCGCCGGACAGCTTTCCCGCTGGTTCGACGGCGAGCTGGCGGCGGGCCGGCGCATCGGCACCGCGTTCTTCTCGCGCATCGGCGCCGGGGACGACCTGGCCCGGGCCGTGCCGGCGGTGGCCGCCGCCGCCCGCAGCTGCGTCTTCATGCCCATCTCCCTGCACGACCGGCGGTTCGGGGTGCTTTACCTGGCGCGGGGCGAGGCGGCCGGCGGCGCGGGCTTCGACCGGGCGGCCCTGGACTTCCTGGCCACGTACATGGGCTTCCTGGCCCTGTTCCTCTTCGAGAAGAGCCGGGGCCGCGAGGCCGCCGAGGCCACGCCCATCGAGCGGGTCGAGAGCTTCGAGAACATCATCACCCGCAACGGCCGCATGCTCGACGTGCTGGGCCTGGCGCGCAAGGTGGCGCCCAGCGACCTGACGGTGCTGCTCAACGGCGAGACCGGTACGGGCAAGGGCCTGTTGGCCTATTCGCTCCACGCCCTGAGCCGGCGCGCCGATCGGCGCTTCCTGTCCATCAACTGCGCCGCCATTCCCGAGTCCCTGCTCGAGAGCGAACTCTTCGGCCACAAGCGCGGCAGCTTCACCGGCGCCCACAGCGACAAGCGCGGCCTGCTGGCCGAGGCGGAGGGCGGTACCGTCTTCCTGGACGAGATCGGCAAGATGCCGCTGGCCATGCAGGGCAAGCTGCTGCACTTCATGGACACCAAGGTCGTGCGACCGGTGGGGTCCAACACCGAGTTCCAGGTGGACGTCCGCATCGTCTGCGCCTCGAAGAACGACCTGCACCGGATGGCCCTGGAGGGGGGCTTCCTGGAGGACCTGTACTACCGGCTGCTGGACTTCCCGCTCACCATCCCGCCCCTGCGGGACCGGCCCGACGACATCGAGCTGCTGGCCCGCCACTTCGTCCAGCGCTTCAGCCGGGACCTGGGCGTCGAGGCGCCGGTGCTGGACCGGGTTTTCCTGGACCTGTTGGTCCAGCACGATTGGCCGGGCAACGTCCGCGAGCTGGAGAAGACCCTCCGGCGGGCCATCGTCCTGGCCCAGGGCGACGGCGCGCTGCGGCCGGAGCATCTGCCGACGGCCCTGGCCGGGGCCGGGCCCGTTGCCGACGGCACCGGCGAACAGCCGCCCCTGAAGGAAACCCTGGCGGCGGTGGAGTGCCGGGAGATCACCCGGGCCATGCGCGCCTGCTCCGGCAACAAGTCGGCGGTTTCGCGGCTGCTGCGGATCTCCTACCCGAACCTGCTGAAGAAGCTCAAGCACTACGGTATCGGGATCGGTTGAGGTCCTGGCAACCGGCACCCATCAGGGCGCCGGCACCCATCAACTTCCTTTCTATTGCAACACGTTTTACCGCAGCAGGTTGCGGCCGGCGGCGACGGATCTGTAAATTCTTTTTATGATCACCCGCCGACCAGCGTGTCTCGCTGTTCCCTGCGACACTCCAACCTGTTGTGCGACAGAAGATTAGAAATCATGAAGAACGGTTCAGGCCTGGTACGGTACCTGCTGTACACCGGGCGAAGGGGTGAGTTACAGGGAACCTCTTCACGGATTGAGACGACATTCGTGTTTTGGGAGCACCGGGGCTCGTTCCTCGAAAGCTTACCGGCACCAGAGGGGTTCTCAACAGGAAGGCTGGCGGGCCGGTTGACAAGAGGTGGGGTCTTATCAATCGGACCTGGTCGGCGCGAGAGAACCAGGGTCACGGTCTCCCGAAACACGAATTGATCCAGGGTCCGCGCGGCGGATCCACGGTAAAAGAGCCCTACTGGTCTTGAGAAGGCGAGACTCAAGACCGGGAAGCCGCAAGGCGGGGCTCTTTTGCCATTGCCTGCCGGTCTTGGGCAGCCGGCCGCCGGCCCCGGCGACGGGCGTCCCCTTTTGGAGAATCTGTCGCGGAAAGCCGACACGGCGTGCCGTCGGTCTCGCCGCCGTCCTGACCCGCCGGTGCCGCCAGCCCCGCCGGCGCGTGATACAACCTGCTGCAGAACAACATATTATCCCGCCCGGCGTCGTCGCCCGGGAAACCGGTCCGGTTGGCACGATCGGTGCCATATGTGGGGCGGGCGAACGTGATTCAACGGGCTGGAGGTGGAGCGTGGACTTGAGGAAAAGGAACCTGCGGATGGACCTCTCGTTCGGGCCCCGGCGGCAGCGGCGCTTGGCGCCGCTACCGCTCCTGCTCGTCCTGTCGGCGGCCCTGCCGGGCCTGATCGGCGGCTGCGCGGATGACGACTGCGTCAACTGCGTCGGGCTGCCCCTGCCCGTGGTCCCCACCGGCGTGCACAGCATCAGCGGCGACAACGAGGTGATCGTCCAGTGGTACGACATCTCGTACGCGCCGTATGACGGGACCTACAGCGAGAACGTCGCCGGCTACCGCGTCTACAGCCGTTTCTTCGCCGAGGGCGACCAGAACGATCCCGACCGGGACTTCTACCTGATCGGCGAGGTGGCCTGGAACGAGAACTATGACCCGACCTCGGGCCTGCACTGGTTCGTGGACGCGGACGCCGACAACGGCGAGCGCTACGAGTACGCCGTCGCGGCCGTGAACGCCGCCGGCGGCGAGAGCGCCCTGAGCTTCGAGTTCGTCACCGACGCGCCCCTGCCCATGGGCTCGGTGGAGCTGTTCGACGGCAACGGACCCTTCGCCAACCTGTCGGGCTTCGACTTCAGCGGCCTCGAGCAGGGCCGCACCGATCCCTTCGGCCAGGGCAGCAAGGCGGACGTCTACGTGGCCTGGCAGGGCGGCGTGCCCTACCTGCACGCGGCCAACGAGGACATCTACGTGCAGGACTTCGGCGTCTTCAGCGACGGCCTGGGCGGCCTGATCTTCGAGGGAGTCTCGTGGGCGCCGGTCGACGGCTGGTCCGCCACCGGTGTGCTGGAGATCGTCGTCGGCCACATCTACGTGCTGGAGATCTACGACCCGGTGGCGCAGACCCTGCACTACGCCAAGCTCGGCATCACCGCCGTGGGCACCGGCGCGGTGCAGGCCCGCTGGGCCTACCAGCTGATCGAGGGGCTGCCGGAACTCTCGGCGCCCGAAGGCGGCAAGCCCGTCGACGTCGAACCCGTGACCCTGCGCCTGTAACGGCGCCCACGGGGAAAGGAGCGAGGACCATGAAGCACGGGAACACCAGCTACACGCGGCGCGTCGGCCGGAAGGCCCTGCTGCTGGCCGCGGCGGGGATCCTGGTCCTGGGCGGCGCCGCCGCAGCGCTCGCGGACGTCAAGACGGGGTTCGACTACGCCCAGGTCGAGCTGCGCGCGGCCGTCTGGACCGACAAGTCCGGCAACGACGTCTACAACAAGAACGAGAACATGACCGTCGGCTTCCAGACCAACGCCGACGCCTACGCCGTGGTCTACCGCATCGACACCGAGGGCGAGGTCACGGTGCTGTGGCCGCGCAGCCGCCTGGACGACGGCTTCGTCTTCGGGGGCCACGAGTACGTGCTGCCGGTGACGGGCGCCCGGCCCCTGCGCACGGCCGCCGCCGAGGGCGAGGGCTTCGTGCAGGCCATCGTCTCGCGCTATCCCTTCGACCTGCGCGCCCTCGAGGTGGACTTCCACCACGACAACTCGGGCGGCCGGGCCTACGGCTTCCGCGTCGTGGGCGATCCCTTCCTGGCCATGAACGAGGTGAACTACGCCATCACGGGCCTGGAGGACACCGAGGACTACGTGGTCACCGACTACGCGGCCTACTTCGTGCACCGGGCCGTGGAACACCCGCGCTACCTGTGCAACCAGTGCCACTTCGACGACGACTGGCGGGCCGATCCCTACGACGACATCTGCCGCCTGGACATCACCGTGGACTACCGCTGGAGCAACGGCTGGTGGGACACCTACGGCTACTACCCGGTCTACTACTACCCGAGCTACGTGTACATCGATCCCTGGAACCGGCGGCCCTGGGTGAACTTCTGGTACGATCCCTGGTGGTACGGACCGACCGTCAGCGTTTGCTACTGGCCCAGCTACGCCTACCCCTGGTACGACAACCCGTACTACGGGGGCAACTGGTCCCGCGGCCCGGCCCGCTACCGGCCGCTGAGCCCGGGCCCCGCCAACGAAGGCACCCGCACCAAGGTCCGCGAGCACGGTCCCCTGGCGCCCATGGTGGCGGCCCGCGGCACGGCTGGCGACCGCGGCGAAGCCGGACGCGGCACCGCCGTACGC
>JACZKN010000169.1 GCA_014859985.1 Candidatus Krumholzibacteriia bacterium
AAGCGGGCGTCGCCGCGGGCTGACGGACCGCCCGTCGGCGCCGCGCGCCGGCGACGGCCGGTTTGACAGCCGCCGGCGGCGGGCCTACATCATGGACGGGAAACCGGTCGCCAACCGGCGGCGCTCCAGGCGCTTGGGCGACCGGTCGGCCGCGCGGGGCCCGGTGGCCCGCGGCCTGCTGATCGGTCGGGGCGTGGCGCAGTCCGGTAGCGCACCTGCTTTGGGAGCAGGGGGTCGCGAGTTCGAATCTCGCCGCCCCGACCAGCCTTTCGCTGCCTTGACACGGACGTGCCCGCAGGCCATTATTCGCGTCCGCCCGTGGGGACGGCCTCTGCCAGCGGGATTCGCGGACCGTACCGGGCATCCGGCGCGCCCGTAGCTCAGCTGGATAGAGCAGCGGATTTCTAATCCGCAGGCCGCAGGTTCGAGCCCTGCCGGGCGCGCCAACCAAAACGCAATAATGGCGGTGGATGTAGCTCAGTTGGCAGAGCCCCTGGTTGTGGTCCAGGTGGTCGTGGGTTCGAATCCCATCATCCACCCCATTTTTTTGTCCGTTTTCCGGGCCTGGTCTGCTACGGTTTCCCTCCCGTCCGACACCGCATGCTCCCGCCGCGCCGCCCGTGGGCGGCCCGGTCGCGAGCATCCCGGTCGCTCCCGGCGGTCCCGATCCGGAAAATCAATGCGAGGATGGGGCGGCCCCGCCCCGGGCGAAGGAGGAATCCATGGCATCGGTCAACAAAGTCATCATCATCGGCAACCTGGGCCGGGACCCGGAAGTCAAGTACACCCAGAGCAACGTGCCCGTCGCGAACTTCACCGTGGCCACCAGCGAGAGCTGGAAGGACAAGAACTCGGGCGAGTGGCAGGAGAAGACCGAGTGGCACCGCATCGTCGCCTGGCGCCACCTCGCCGAGCGCGCCGAGCGCTACCTCAAGAAGGGCAAGCAGGTCTTCGTGGAGGGGCGCCTCGAGACCCGCAAGTGGACCGGCCAGGACGGCCAGGAGCGCTGGACCACCGAGATCATCGCCAACCAGCTGATGCTGCTGGGCCGCCGCGAGGAGGGCGACGCCGGGCCGCGTGACGCCGCGGGCTTCACGCCGCCGCCGATGAACGAGCCGTCCGGTCCCGAGGTCGATGACGATCTGCCGTTCTGACGGTCCAGGGCGGGGAACGACGTCACAAGGAAGCCGGCCGCGTCCTCGGGGCTTCGCCCCTGCGGGATGCGGCCGGTTTCCTTGTGACGTCGTTCCCTGGACCGTCAGAGCGGCAGATGCGTCTTCAGGCGCGGGTTTCGCACCACTTGTAGATGGGGCAGGCGTCGCACTTCGGGGCTCTCGCCTTGCAGGTTTTTCTGCCGTGGTCGATCAGGAGGTGGCCGTAGTCGCGCCAGTCCTGCTGGGGGAGGCACTCGTTGAGCTGCTGCTCGATCTTCACGGGGTCGGTCTGGTCGGTGAGACCCAGTTTTTTCGAGATGCGGCCGACGTGGGTGTCGACGACGACGCCGTCGGGGGTGTTCCAGATTTCGCCCAGGACGACGTTGGCGGTCTTGCGGCCGGCGCCGGGGACCGCAACCAGTTCGGCCATGGTGCGCGGGACCTGGCCGCCGTGGCGTGCGAGCAGGGCCTGGGCCGCGCCCTGGAGGCTCTTGGCCTTGTTCTTGTAGAAGCCGGTGGAGCGGATCGCCTCCTCGAGTTCCTCGCGGGGGGCCGTGGCGAAATCCTGCACCGTGGGGAAGCGGGCGAAGAGGTCGGGGGTGACCAGGTTCACCCTGGCGTCGGTGCACTGGGCCGAAAGGATGGTCGCCACCAGCAGCTGCCAGGGGTCGGCGTGGTCGAGGCTGCAGCGGGTGTCGGGGAACTCGCGGCGCAGGACGGCCACCACTTCGCGGGCGCGCTTCTTCCGGGTGGCCAGGGATTTCAGGGGCATGCGTTCGTCCTTCACGGCGTGCGGCGGGGCGCAAGCGGCTTCTCCCCGGATTTCCCTCCGGGTTTCTTGACACCCCCGGAGGCCGGTGCTAGTTTAGGCGGCCTGCCGGGGTTATCGCTTCCAAGGATAGCATCTTGCAACCCCGGCAGCCACATCGCGACCAAGGTGCGCCGCTAGCTCAACTGGTAGAGCAACTGACTCTTAATCAGTAGGTTCGGGGTTCAAGTCCCTGGCGGCGTACCAACAAATTCGGCGGAGACAGCGACTTGCGAAAGCGGGTCGCTGTCTTCTGTTTTGCTGATGGTGGTTGGTGCTACGATGGTGCCACGGCTCTTGGAGGGTGATTAGATCCTGAACCGCTTGCCGGCGGGTGCTTGGGGGCAGGTTAGTGTAATTCCGGGTTTTCCTTTGCAGCGTTGCAGAACGGGGTCCTATAGTCCGACGTTGGCTAACTATAGATACCGGGGGGCGGAGACGTGATTGAAGTAGCTACAATCGATGCATGGTTGAGGGCGACGACAGAGTCCAACGGGCTTGAGTTCAAAGAAGCAAAGCGGCAATTCGACAATCGTAAATTGTTCGAGTATTGCGTGGCAATTGCTAACGAGGGAGGCGGGCATCTCGTTTTGGGGGTGTCTGATAAGAAACCGCGTACTGTAGTTGGTACGTCGGCGATCGATAACCCGGTGGGGATGCAGGACAAGATCTTTCAAAAGCTCGGGATTCGAGTAGATGTCGAAGAGGTGAAGCATCCGGGCGGGCGCGTTGTCGTCCTGGTTATTCCTTCGAGACCGCGTGGCACGGCGTACCACATTGAAGGCAAGTACCTCATGCGCTCGGGGGATTCTCTCGTTCCGATGAGTGAAGACCGATTGAGGGCTATCTTCCTAGAGGGTGGGCCTGACTGGCTCGATGAGCCTGCTATGGCCGCCGTTGATGCGGAAGGAGTTGTCGATCTGTTAGATACTCAGGCGTATTTTGAGCTGCTTCATTTGCCATATCCTGCAACTCGTGATGGTGTAATTGATCGCCTGAGTCATGAACGTTTGATTACTCGCAAAGGGGCGCAGTTTGTCATATCTAGGCTTGCTGCGCTTTTGATGGCGAAGAGGCTAGACCGCTTCCCTGATGTAGAGCGCAAGGCGCCAAGGGTCGTTGTCTATAAGGGCCGTTCCAAGTTGGAAACGCGCCTCGATCAAGTTGGAAGGAAGGGGTATGCGGTTGGCTTCCAGGGCTTTGTTGGGTTTGTTATGGACCAGCTTCCGCAGAACGAGGTGATCGTTGATGCTCTTCGGAAAGAGGTCAAGCTTGCGCCGGAAGTTGTGGTCCGTGAGCTGGTCGCCAACGCGTTAATTCATCAGGATTTTACTGTGGGTGGTACGTCCGTGATGGTTGAAGTTTATGGCGATCGAATCGTATTCTCAAACCCGGGTGAGCCGGTTGTTCCAGTGGAGCGATTCATCGATGGATATAGGTCGCGGAATGAAAAGCTCGCCGATGTGATGAGGCGATTGGGTATCTGTGAAGAAAAGAGCAGTGGGATCGACAGAGTTGTGCGTGCAGCTGAAGACTATCAACTGCCTGCCCCAGATTTTTTTGCGGGGCACCTTCGGACGATGGTGACCGTGTTTGGACCAAAGCCGTTTGAAAGGATGAACAAAAATGACCGGATCCGAGCGTGCTATCAGCATTGCGTTCTGAAGTGGGTGATGTCTGAACGCATGACGAATAGGTCATTGCGCGATCGATTCCATCTCCCAAAAGGTAAATCGGCCGTGGCCTCTCAAGTTATTGCCGCGACATTGGATGCTGGGTTGATAAAGCCTGATGATGCTGTTGGTGGCTCTCGAAAATTCGCTAGGTATGTCCCGATTTGGGCATAGTCTCTTTTAAGAAGAATACCCCACGGGAAGCGCATATTGTCCTAACTGCAATAGAGACAATGAGTTCTTATTTAAACATATGCCATTCCGCATTCGTAGGGGATTGCTTTCGCTTTGAAGCTCTACCAATGTTCCGCTAGTATAACTGATTACAATATAGAGGTTTACCGTATGTGGCTGCACCTGGTGGCGGGTACTGAGAAATGGACAAATTTGGTCAGTATCTCCTGTGCTGACGGTTTCCAATCCTGTCCTGTTGCAACCCATTACGGACAGTTTCTTGGATATCGACTTCCTTAGGCTTATCTCGGATCCGTAGAAAGCGGGTTGGCCTGCCGGATCAAGCGATTTCTGTTTGGACCGGTTGAGACCGGCCTAGTGCGCGTGAGGGGACTTGGGTGCAAGGTCGAAACCAGCGTCGGCAATCGCACATGTGACTTCTATGAGCGGTTTAAGGCGCTGCCGCAACGACTATGCACTTCGACGACGCATTCTTGTCCAAACCCGGTACAGTCGCGAATTCTGATAGCGGATCTTGTGCCATTCCTCCGCCCAAAAGCGTGGGCGTTCTTCAAAGCGATAATGCATCACTTTGCTCTGATACTCAAAGCCATTGCTTTCTGCCTGTGAAGACGGTTTCGCGCCATAAATGTGCTTCGCCATATGTCTCTTGAGATCTCGAACGAGTAGTATGAGTTCTTCCAGTCCTTCAGCGATCTCTGCGGCCGTCGGCATCCACTCGCCTTTAGACCGAGTCGAGCAAGCGCCCGTCCGCCCGCCTTCTTCTAGGACTCTTTTCAAGTAAGCGAACTTGAATGCAAAGTGGGCGAATTGTTCATCGAATGAGATATTTTCGATTGTATACTCCCAGAACTGCCGTGCGACAACCATTGTCAGGCTTAGGTTGCTGGCCGCTTCCCGACACTGCGCCCATGCCTCTTCACCGTGACGTTCAAGACGCTCCAATAGCATGTTAGCATGGTCCTCGTCGAAAGCCGCGTTCTCTCGGAGCCCCGCCGTAAGAAATCGAAGCCTCCCAAGTTTCTCCTCGAGGAGGTGACCCTTTTGTATCATCTCTCGCGCTTCTCGGTCGCGCGCGTCATTATCTCTTTCAAGTTTCCAGGCACTTAGTTCCCGGCGCGCTACGACGACCGCAACCACCGCCGCAATCGCAATTGCAGCGTTGGAAATCGCATTAACCCATTCGGACGGATTAGACAAACACGCACCTCCGGCTTCAATAACCCTACCCGCCCCTAGCATACGCTATTCGCCAGGTGCATATAAACGTTATGCAGAGCATGATCCCGAAAGCGCTTTCATGCACGCACTGAAGCGCCGGCGGCCGGTCCCCTTCCTTGCGCTAATCGGGCTAGACCTTCCCCTTGGTCGAAACAAGGAAGACCGCAATGACCGCTACAATGACCGCGGCGAAGATGGCCAGTCGTTTCCGCGACGCGTGGAGTTCCCCTGGTTTCGTAGACACTCCTCAGCCGGTTGCTGAGGCGCGCGCAAACGCCTCAGGGCTCACGTCGCCCAGGTGGCTGTGACGACGCTTCCGATTATAGAACATCTCGATGTAGTCGAACACATCGGCTTTTGCTTCCTCGACCGTGTGGTAGACTTTCCGACGAATCGGCTCCTTCTTCAGTGAGCTGAAAAACGACTCGGCCACCGCGTTGTCCCAGCAGTTGCCGCGACGGCTCATGCTCGGCTCGAGGTTGTGCTTTTCGAGGAACTTCCGGCAGTCGAAGCTCCCGTACTGCGAGCCCTGGTCGGAGTGGACGAGGACCGTGTCCTTCGGCTTGCGTCGCCAGACCGCCATCAGCAGCGCGTCCAGCACAATCTCCCGGCGCAGGCTCGTCTTCATCGACCAGCCCACGACCTTCCGCGATTAGAGGTCCATCACGACCGCCAGGTAGAGGAACCCGACCCAGGTCCGGATGTACGTGATGTCGGTCACCCAGACCTTGTTGGGTCCGTCGACGACGAACTCCCGATCCAGGACGTTCGCGGCCAGCAACGACGGCTGGCCGGCCACGTACCGCGGCTTCTTGTAGCTGTGCAACGCCTTGATCCTGGCGCGGTTCATCACGCGGGCCACCCGGGTGGAGCCCACACATCTCGCCGTCCTCGCGCAGGTCCTTGAAGATCCGCGGGCTGCCGTAGGCGGCACCGCTGTCCTCATGGAACTTCCTGATCTTGACCAGCAGCCGCTCGTCTTCGACGGTCCGATCCGAGCGAGGCTTCTTCAGCCAGGCGTAGTAGCCGCTGCGGTGGACCCGAAGCACCCGGCACAGCACGGCAACAGCGAAGTGGTCCCGGTGATCGCGGATGAACGCGTACTTTACTCGGGGTCCTTTGCAAAGTACGCGGCGGCTTTTTTTAAGATGTCCCGCTCTTCCTTCAGCCGCTTGATCTCGGCCTTCAGCAACTGGATCTCCCGTTTCTGGGCGGCGAGCTCGTCGGCCTCGGCCTGGGCGGGCCGGGCCTTCCTGATCCAGATGTAGAGCGTGTTGAGGGCGACGCCGAGACGCTCGGCCACTTCCCTGGCGGGGTAGTTACGCTCGGTGACCTGGCGTACCGCCTCGTCCTTGAACTCCTGCGTGAACTTGGAGCTGCTCATCGACTCCTCCTTCGGCTATAGTATAGCCTAGGAAGTGTCTAGAGAACCCGGGGAACTCCAGATCGTTTTAGGGCGATGGGTGATCTTGGTGCGGTGAATGACGAATTGACAACTTGGTCGGCGGTGCGCGGTCTATATAGGTAGGTGCGGGTGGGCACCGGCCGCTTCGTAGGTCGAATAGGGCCTGGGGGGTAGATTGAGTACTTGTCGCTTAGTGGCGATTGCCGGGCTAATAGTGGACGTCTTCGGGGCGTACTTCTTGGCGCGCGGTGTGATCGGAAAATCGCCGCGGGAAGTAAAGCAGATGCTCCGGACTGCGTGGGGATTGAATCTTAGAGCCCTTTATGACCGGGTGCACCAGCAAGCTGACGGTTGGACCGGCTTTGGGATGATTGCAGCGGGCTTTCTTCTTCAAGCTGTTTCCAACTTGCCGACGTTCACCGCTTCGGATCGGACTATAGAGGGGATTTACAGTTTTGCAGGTATGTGCCTTTTTGCTGCCTTGTCTTGGGAAAGTGGACACACGGTTAATCGGGCTATCTGGAGACGAATCGCGGTAGCTACACTACGTGATATTCTCGCATTTGAGGGCCGCAAGGTCACGGCGAGCAATGAAGACTTCTTGGCCAGGGCAATTGAGGCATTTCTTCCTGGATTTACGAAGACACAGACAGAGACTATCGAAGCATATGTTGGGCGTGCAAAGGGAGTAGTACGCTGCCCCCAGAAGCGGGTCGAGTTCTAGAGACAGACTTCGGGCGCGATAGCAGCGATTGGTCTGTTGGCTCGGGGGACGCCCTTAGTTGGTTGCCTTGTGGCCGGGCTGCACAGCGAGACCAGGCGGATGACGCTGGTCCGATAGAATTCGCAGAACCGGGTTCGCCCTGCCGGATCAACGGAATTCTTTCGGGCCCCCTTGGGTAGCGCGGGCTGGTGGGGGTAGGCCGGAGAGGGTGGCCCGGCAAGAGGTAGTGTCCGGGCGGAGTGCCGGGCGAAACGTCAATTCGACTGGCAGCGTCCCCGCCCGTGTGCTAGAATCAAATCCTCATTTGCTACCCCAACCAAGGCGGGGCCATATGCGTTCCTTGATCGTTTTGGCCGTCCTGCTCTCCGCATGGTTGTCCCAGGCCGCGCCAGTATTCCCGGATAACGCAGATGGAGTCGCGGCAATCGAAGCCCCGGCAGGTGCACTCGGGCAGCCTTACGTATTTGTCCTGATGACTGACGGATCGATGTGGTTTCACGCACTCGGATACGACTCAAACCTCACGGACCCTTGGTGGAATTTGATCGACACTGGGTACCTGCCGCCGTTGCCGTTGTCCGTCAGCCAGTTAGTAGACTGGCGATCGACTGGATTTACGACGCTGAATGGAGAACACTACGTCCTCAAGCAGGGGAATGAGTTGTTTCAGAACCACTGGGTGCGCATCGGACAGAACGCTGAAGAACTCCCGCCGCCACCGACCAACCCGGTGCTTGGCGCTCCAAGCGGTATCGGCGACCTCAAGGCACTGTTCAGGTAGGGCGGAGGCACGGCACAATCCGGCTGCGATACTCTGGGGAGCGTACCATGATAAACCACCGTTTCCAAATTTATGCTTTTTCGCACGTGCTATTGGTAATTTTTTGTGGGGCTGCTTATGGCCAACAATCAGGGTCCATTGTGCAATGGGGCAGTCAGATCGCGCTTGAAGACGCGGGTCTCGACAGTCTTGTCGCAGTTTCTGCTGGCGGGGCTCACAGCCTAGGGCTGAAGTTGGATGGGACAATCACGGCCTGGGGGTACAATGAATACGGACAATGCGATGTCCCCATGCCGAATGCTGATTTCGTGGCAGTCTCGGCCGGAAACGTTCACAGCCTCGGCTTGAAGTCTAATGGCACGGTCGTAGCCTGGGGATGGGGCGGCTATGGTCAGACCCAAACGCCTATTCCGTGTCCGGAATTTGTGGACGTTGCGGCAGGTAGTATGCACAGCATTGGTCTTAAGCCCGACGGGACCATCGTAACTTGGAGTGATTTCGTTTATATGGACGTTCCGCCGGCGAGCGCAGCGTTCGCTGCGATTGATGCAGGATCCGGATTTAGTGTGGGGTTGAGGCCGGACGGGTCGGTCTTGGCATGGAACTTCGACAATTGGTGGTTCCCGGTTTCGGGGAACGACTTCGTGGATGTGTCAGCAGGGGGGGGGCATGGTATGGCCCTCCGGTCTGACGGGACAGTCGTTGCATGGGGAGATAATAGCTATGGCCAATGCGATATCCCGGCAGCGGAAACTGGTTTTATAGATGTGTCAGCAGGAGGATCGTTCAGCATCGGATTAAAGTCAGACGGGACGATCGTGGCCTGGGGCAATAACGATTCAGGCCAATGCGATGTACCACTCGCGAATCCGAACTACATTGAAGTCGTAGCAGGCGGCAGTCATTCCATAGCGCTTAAGTCCGACGGGACGATCGTGGTATGGGGGTCAAATGAATTTAGCCAAAGCGGTATTCCGGCTCCGAATGTGGACTTCGTAGATGTGGTGGCGGGAGAGAGTTTTGGCCTGGGTTTAAGGTCGAACGGGTCGATAGCACTCTGGGGGCGAAATTTTCCTAGCGATCACGATGTTCCGGCACCAAACGCCGACTTTGTGGCCGCGGCGGCAGGGCGGTTCCACTGCTTAGGGCTCAAGACTGACGGCACGGTCATAGCCTGGGGTAGCAACCTTCGTGGCCAATGTGTCGTCCCGGAGCCGAACGAAGCATTTATTTCGGTGGCCGCCGGCGGATACACCAGTTTGGGGCTGAAGTCCGACGGATCAATTGTGGCTTGGGGAGAAAATTGCGACGGCCAATGCGATGTACCTGAGCCGAATGCGGATTACGTAGACTTAGCGGTTGGTTATGTAGATATAACAACTGGCAATAGTTTTGCCCTCGGTTTGAAATCTGATGGATCTATCACGGCCTGGGGGGACAACCAATACGGGCAATGCGATGTCCCGCTTCCGAATGCCGATTTTGTGGATGTGGCTGCCGGAGTTAGGGTCAGTGTCGGTTTGAAATCCGACGGAACAATTGTGGCATGGGGCGCGGCCAGCGCCCCCGTACCAGAACCAAACGCAGATTTTGTATCAGTGGAAGTTGGCGGGGGTGCTTTTGTAGGTTTGAAGTCCAGTGGTGCAATCGTGGCATGGGGGAACAATTACAACGGGCAATGCGATGTCCCGGAACCAAACGAGGGCTATGTGGCCGTCGCGGCTGGATCGGGGTTTAGTCTCGGAGTCCGGCTCGCGCCACCACCGACGCCGGTGTCGATCGACGATAATGACCACCCCCTTCCTGGCCCGCCGGGTGAATTGCCGTATACGTATGCAATCGTAGGAGTATCGCCCAATCCATTCAATCCGAGCACAACGGTGACATTTGAACTACCCGGCCAGTGCGAAGCGTCCGTTGTGATCTACGACTTGCGCGGCCGCCAGGTACGCACACTCTGGATCGGTACAGGGATCGCTGGACAGTATCAGGTCGAATGGGATGGGCGTGATGAACGGCATGTCTTAGTCGCGGCGGGAGTATATCTGGTTCGACTTCGCACGGCGGAAGGGAATACGCGCGCCCAGAAGGTCACTTTGGCAAAATAGGTTCCCACCGCGATGCACCGCCCCTTGGTTGCCGAAGACATTTCTTTCGGAAGCCGGGGTTAGGACACGGTACTCCGATAGTTTCCACGGGTCCGCGGGCGCGGGGGAAGATCGCCCCCGCTGGAGGTATCAGAATTGCTTCTATTCGCAGTTTTTGTTGTCATTATTGCTTTGTGTCCCAATGGCGCTCACGCTGAGCCGGGTGAGATTTCAGGGATGTTGCTGAATGACACCGCAACAATGATGGACTTAGGCATGTTTAGGTTGGAGACAGACATGCGGGCATCTATCGATGAGGGAAAACTAGATCCTGCGCCGGGGGGAATTCGCGCGCGATACAACTGGGATCGCGATCTTATTATCGTTTACGTGGATACCATTATTTTGCTCAGAAATGATGGGACCTTGAACTTTCAAAGAAGACAAGAGTGGACCGACATGGCAACGGGATTTGTCCGGTATCTGAAGCAGCAGTTTGAGGACTATGGGGGCAAGAGAGCGGCTGATCATTTTATTCATGATGGGTTTCAGCGGAAAGGTCCAGACGGTAGGCAGGTAGTTTTATCCTCCGAAGAAATTGCAGGCCGAATTCTAATTCGAGTAGAGGGCTTCGCAATCACTAGCGAAGATCCAATAGCCGGTGTGGAAATGTTCGTAGAATCTCGATTGCTAGAGGAGTCTATAACCGTTGGGGAGAACCACACGAAATAGATAGCCCTGGAATAGTGGTTCCAGCGAGCACTAATCGCGGGCGATCAATTTATCGGAACGTTTCAATATTTTTCGTACGGTCGAGTGATCCCAGGAACCGCCGCGTTTGGTTTTTTCTCCGCGCTTATCCAGTTCGCGCGCTATCCCACTATAGGAAAGGCCCTTTCCTTTGAGCCGCAAAATGAGTCGCACTGTTGCAGCTTCGCCTGCGTCGGATACGATCTCCCTGCGGCCGCTCTCGTCGCGGGCTTCAGAGTAGTGCCAGCCTAATCCAGCTCTTCCGTTGCGGACCCCTTGAGCCCGAAGGTGGGAAAGGGCATCCCGGGTCCGTTCCCCGATAGCCTCTCTTTCCCACTGCGCGACTGACACCAGTACGTTGAGCACCAGGCGCCCGGCCGCCGTCGTCGTGTCTACGTTCTCGGCAACGGACATTAGGCTCCAAGTCCCCGCCTCGAAGTACCGGCTCAGGAGAGCCCCCAGGTCGCCCACAGAGCGCGTCAGACGGTCCAGCTTGGCGACCAGCAGCCCGTCAGCCTCGCGGCTCTCAAGGAGCCCCAGGGCGCGTCTGAGCCCCGGGCGGTCCGTCGTCTTGGCCGACACCCCGGCATCCTCGCAAACGGCCACCAGGGTCAACTCATAGAGCTGGCAGTACTGCTCGACCTTGGCCCGCTGGGCCTCAAGCGAGATTCCATGAGATGCTTGGTCCTCGGTCGAAACCCGGAGGTAGGCCGCGACTCGGCTGCGCTTGATTGGATTCATTGTCACCTCCCGGGCATACGGATCGTATCGCCATGGGGGCGCCCAAGTCAAGGAAAAAGTGGGACAAAACGACCGTTTTGTACCGGGCAAGCGTAGCCGGGCGAAGGCGAAAACGGCCATGCCCCTATCAGGTAACGAATTAGCGCGATCCCGGCCGGGGGCGGGCCCGAATCTCCCGCGAGGCGATCTGGTCTAGTTGCTGGGAGAAGCCAAGTAGGTGCCGGGGAACCTGGCCCGGCAGCCTGTGCTCGGTACAGGCAGGCGGCCGGAACTGGACGCCAGGGCCCTTGTGCTACCGGGGGAACAAGTCAGCGCAGGCCCGATTGGTAGAAGGG
>JACZKN010000170.1 GCA_014859985.1 Candidatus Krumholzibacteriia bacterium
GTCAGGGCCAGGTCGCCGCGCCGGGCCAGCGGCCGCGGCGCGCCGTCCAGGTCGGCCACCAGCGTGTCCTTTTCCCAGCGCACCGCCGCGCCCGCCTGCCCGTCGCCGAACAGCACCCGCCGCGCGGCCGTCGGCCAGGCCATGGCTTCGGGGCAACCGGTCCAGGTCACGAAGGCGCCGTCCGGGCGCACCAGGCCGGCGAGCACCCGCTTGGCGGCGTAGTATGCGGCCAGGTCCGGGTAGCGGTCCAGATGATCCGGGGCCAGGTTCAGCACGACCCCCACCAGCGGGGCGAAGGTGCCGACGGTCTCCAGCTGGAAGCTCGAGACCTCGGCCACCGCCAGGTCCCGGGGCCCGAGTTCGCGGGCCACCAGGGACAGGGGCCGTCCCACGTTGCCCACGGCCTCGGCGCGGCGGCCGCCCTTGCGGGCCAGGTGGGCGATCCATTCGGTGACGGTGGACTTGCCGTTGGTGCCGGTGACCGCGACGACGGGCGCGGCGCAGAAGCGCGAGGCCAGTTCCATCTCCCCCAGCAC
Organism: Candidatus Krumholzibacteriia bacterium; assembly: GCA_014859985.1. Lineage (GTDB taxonomy): Bacteria > Krumholzibacteriota > Krumholzibacteriia > LZORAL124-64-63 > LZORAL124-64-63 > JACZKN01. Next base: position 537 of record JACZKN010000170.1, read on the forward strand.
CGGTGTGCCCGCGGGCAGGTCCCGGAGCCGCGGGTGCTGCGGCGGCACGCCGGGGCTCAGCACCACGGCCCAGGGCGCGGCGGCGGGCCACCCGCCGCCGGTGAGGATCTCGTCGAAAGCCCGGGGTGCCAGCGTTGGCAGGCCCTCGCGATCCCACCGGCGGCGGACAGCCTCGTCCTCCGCGTCGTCGATGCCGATGACCCGGGCGCCCAGGTCGCGCAGGAGCAGGCCCGCGGCCACGCCGCTTCTGGCCAGCCCCACCACCCAGACCGTGCGACCCTCGACCTCCCAGGCCACCGTGCCATCCTCCTACTGCAGCTTGATCGACGACATCCCCAGCAGCAGCATGAGGATGCCCACGATCCAGAACCGGACCACGACCTGGGTCTCGGACCAGCCGCCCAGCTCGAAGTGGTGGTGCAGCGGCGCCATGCGGAAGAGCCGCTTGCCGCCGGTGCGCTTGAACCAGGTGACCTGGGCCATCACGCTCATGGCCTCGATCACGAACATGCCGCCGATGACCACCAGCAGCAGCTCCTTCTTGACCAGGATGGCCACCGTGCCCAGGGCGCCGCCCAGGGCCAGGCTGCCCGTGTCGCCCATGAAGATGCGGGCGGGATGGGCGTTGAACCACAGGAAGCCGATGCCCGCGCCGACGACCGACGCGCAGTACACGGTCAGCTCGCCGCTCTGCGGGATGAACAGCAGGTTCAGGTAGTCGGCGAAGACCGCGTGGCCGGTCAGGTAGGACAGGACCGCGTAGCCGCCGAAGGCCAGCACCGACAGGCCGATGGCCAGGCCGTCCAGGCCGTCGCTCAGGTTCACCGCGTTGCTGGTGCCGGTGACCACCAGGATCACCAGCGGCACGTACAGCCAGCCCCAGTTGATCACGGTGTTCTTCAGGAAGGGCACGCTGGTGACGGTCAGCGGCTCGCCCGCCAGACCCAGGACCAGGGTCGTGCCCAGCGCCAGGCCCCAGCCCACCTGCCCGGCCAGCTTGAAGCGGCCGATCATGCCCTTGGGCCGCTTCTTGACCACCTTGAGGTAGTCGTCGATGAAGCCGATCATCCCCATCCACGCCGTGCCGATCACCGCCAGCTGCACGTAGCGGTTGGAGAGGTCGCCCCACAGCAGGGTCGGCACGATGATCGCCGCCAGCACCAGGGCGCCGCCCATGGTGGGTGTGCCCGCCTTGGCCTTGTGGTGCTGCGGACCCTCGGCGCGGATCGACTCGCCGATCTGCAGCTTCTCCAGGCGCCGGATCATCCAGTCGCCGAAGATGAAGCAGATCAGCAGCGCGGTCACGGTGGCGTAGCTCGCGCGGAAGGTGATGTACTTGAAGACGTTGAATACCGCCCAGTGCTCGGCCAGCGGATAGAGCAGATGATAGAACATGGCGTCCCTGCCTCTAGAGCTCGGTCCCGAAACGTGCGGCCAGCAGGGTCAGCACCTGCTCCATGGCGGCGCTGCGCGAACCCTTGACCAGGATGCGGTCCCCCGGGGCGGTGGCCCCGGCCACCAGGTCGGCGGCCTCCGCGTGGGAGCCGCAATGATGGGCCCGCCCCCCCGCGGCGTCAAAACCCGCGGCCAGGGGCC